>JAUVTM010000334.1 GCA_030601545.1 Syntrophobacterales bacterium | reverse complement strand
GCTGGATCGAAATAGATTTTTTCTCTGGGGCCCGCCATCTCGAAACATGGTGGCTTTTTCCCCGCCTCTTGGTAACGCTCGACCGTTTCCAAATTTCCGTGGTAGAGAACATGGGCATCCTCAACGACGAAATTAACCCGGGACATGGGAGATGGGATGCGGCACTCCCCAAGTCTTGGCACAATAAGATCCAGATCGTTGACTTCCATTTCGGCCTCCTACGAGCTATTGTTAGATACAGTAATGAGATTGTAGATTTTAGATTGCAGATTGTGGATTGTGGAGTCAGAAGCTTTCAACTACTTCAATCTGAAATCTTAGACCTGTAATCGTTAAAGCTCCAGCACTCCAGGTTGTTATAAGCTGTCTGCTTGCCCTGAGCTTGCCTGCTGCCTACTGAGAAAGGGCAGCGTCAATGATCGCCTGCGCCTCTGCCTGAATTTCTCTTAGATGTTCCTGGCCCTTAAAGCTTTCGGCGTAAAGTTTGTAAATGTCCTCGGTGCCTGAGGGACGCGCCGCAAACCAGCCGTTTTCAGCAACAACCTTTAGCCCGCCTATTGGGGCGTTGTTACCGGAGGCGTGGGTGAGTTTGGCAATGATGGGCTCACCGGCAAGTTCTTTTGCCGTAACCATTTCGGCAGATAGTCCTTTGAGAGCCGCTTTTTGTTCCACCGTAGCCGGTGCATCTATACGTTCATAAATGGGACTGCCAAATTTTTCCTCAAGCTCTTGGTAGAGTTCCGCTGGATCCCTGCCGGTTGTGGCCGCAATCTCACAGGCAAGCAGATCCATGATGATCCCATCTTTGTCGGTGGTCCACACTTCACCATTTTTTCTTAAAAACGAAGCTCCGGCACTCTCCTCACCACCAAATCCGTACGAGCCGTCAATGAGCCCATCCACAAACCATTTGAAGCCCACCGGCACTTCTAAAAGTCGCCGGTTCAGGTGCGCGCTCACCCGGTCAATCATGGAGCTGGATACCAGAGTTTTCCCAACCGCTGCCTCATCTTTCCATTCTGCTCGGCTCTGGAACAGGTACCACACCGCCACGGAAAGATAGTGATTTGGATTCATGAGCCCCCCACTTCCGGTCACGATACCATGGCGATCACAATCCGGATCGTTGCCAAAGGCGATATCGAATTCATCTTTCAGCTTGATCAAGTTTGCCATGGCATACGGTGAGGAACAGTCCATACGGATTTTGCCATCCTTGTCCACCGTCATGAAAGCAAAGGTCGGATCAACTTCCCGGTTCACAACTTCGATGGCAAGTCCGTATTTTTCTGCTATGGGATCCCAGAAGTCGATAGCCGACCCACCGAGGGGATCGACACCTATTTTAACACCCTCTTTAGCGATAACATCCAGGTCGATGATATTCTTGAGATCCTCAACGTAGGGGGTTATGTAATCATGCTTATGAGTGGTGTCGGCTCTTAGCGCTATTTCATAGGGCAAGCGCTTGACATCTTTGAGGCCGCTTCCCAGAATCTCGTTGGCCCTGTCCTCGATGACCCTGGTTGTTTCAGTGTCAGCGGGGCCTCCCGCGGGCGGGTTGTATTTGAACCCGCCATCCTGAGGTGGATTGTGGGAGGGAGTGATGACCACACCATCAGCAAGCCCCTGCTTCTTTCCGCGGTTGTGGGTGAGAATGGCGTGGGAGATCACCGGGGTTGGCGTGTAGCCGAAATCCTCTTGAATCATGACTGTTATGCCAGCCGCGGCAAATACCTCAAGCCCGCTGGCCAATGCTGGTTCGGAGAGGCCGTGGGTGTCCTTGCCCATAAACAAGGGGCCGGTAATGTTTTTGGCCTGCCTGTATTCGCAGATGGCCTGGCTGATGGCCAGAATGTGGTTTTCGTT
>JAUVTM010000013.1 GCA_030601545.1 Syntrophobacterales bacterium | reverse complement strand
CCTCAAGGACTTCCCTGGCGGGGGGAGATAACCGAGGATGATGGACCAATTATCAACATCACTGAAAACGGTGAGTATTCCTCAATTAATCTAAATAAATCTGTCGCGCTGAATATTGTAGATGATGTAACTGTTTACATAGCCGGACCTTTCATCATGCAAAAGGGATCCAAGTTTCTCATTGAAGATGGTGTTCATGTTCAGCTTTACCTTGGGCATTCATTTTACATGGAAAATGGGTCCAAATTTAATAAAAAAATGGATGTGCCAACAAACCTGCAAATCTGGGGTACGGACACTTTCACAGGGGATTTTGTTGCTGAAGGCGATGAGGGAGATGGAGGCGGCAAAGAGTAACGAGGACGAGAGAAAGAAGAAGGAGGCGGCGGCCAAGAAGGAGGCTGCGGCGAAGAAGGAGGCTGCGGCTAAGGAGGAGGCTGCGGCCAAGGAGAAGGAGGCTGCGGCCAAGGATGAAGAGGCTGCGGCCAAGGATGAAGAGGTTGCGGCCAAGGATGAAGAGGTTGCGGCCAAGGATGAAGAGGTTGCGGCCAAGAAGAAGGCTGCGGCCAAGAAGAAGGCTACGGCCAAGAAGAAGGCGCCGGCCAAGAAGAAGGCTACGGCCAAGAAGAAGGCTACGGCCAAGAAGAAGGTTGCGGCCAAGAAGAAGAAGGCTACGGCCAAGGACGAGGAAGCCGGCGAGCCTGAAGAGACCACCACAGAATGAGTATGAAGAAAGGAGAGAAGCGGGGACAGCCGCAGCGAACGTGCATTGTCTGCGGCAGCAAGAGAGCCAAAGCCGAACTCCTTAGGTTGGCGCTGGATGAGGAAAGCAAGGTGTGCCTGGATTACCAGCAACGGCGCCGTGGGCGTGGCTCCTATGTGTGCCCGAGGCCAGAGTGCCTGACGCGAGTCAAACTGGCCTACCTGGAGAAGGCGTTTCGACGATCGCTACCCCAGACCGCTTGGAATCCTGCCCTGACCATGGCGGAGGCTCTCAAGAGGTGTAGCGTCCAATTTCAAGAGCAATGATCTGACCAAGCACTCAAGAGTGCTGTTATGAACTTTCGAAGATAGTATATTAATAGAAGTCGGGGGGTTGCATGGCGAAGTTGAGGGTGTACGAACTAGCAAAAGAATTAGACATTCCCAACACGGACCTGCTGGAGCAGATCGACAGTTTGGGCATTCAGATCAAAGGGCACATGAGCTCTTTGGATGAAGAGCAGGCCCAACTGATTCGTGACATGGCGACGGGTCGATCGCAGCAACTGATCGAGGAAAAGCGGGTTCGTCGAGGAGTCATCCGCAGGCGGCGAAAAATTGTTAAGACTGAAGTAGCGGCAGAGACAGCACCCCCCGTCGAGGAACAGGCTGAAGCGGAAGTCGAGGCGGAGTTGCCACCGCCTGTGGTTGAGGGAGAAGCACCAGAGGTTGAGCCCGAAAAACCAGAGAAAGTTGAACCGGATGTGGAGGTCGCGAAAAAGAAAAAACTGGCAAAGAAAGTAAAGGAAAAGGAAAAGAAGGTCAAAAAACCCCGGAGGCGCGCCAAGAAAGGGGTTTCCGCCAAAATTATTAAGCTACCTGAGCGGGTGCCCGAGGCTGTTACTGAACCGGAGAAGGCAGAACCCAAGGTTGAAGAATCAATGAAAGCAGTGGAGAAAGTGGTTGAGCCTGTGCCGGGTCCACCAAAACCCGAGGCTGAGGCGAAAAAGAGACCGGGCAAACCCAAGAAGAAGAAAGGGAAACGAGCACGAGTTGGTGAGGGTGAGGAACGGCCAATGAGGAGGGGACTGCCGAGTCGCCGCAAAGAGGTGGTCACTGGGGACGATCTTTACGCCAGGCGTCGCGGGCCGGGCCGGATGATGAAGGGTCGCAGGGCAGCACGAGCACGAGCAATTGCGAAAGACATAAAGCAAACCGAGATCACCATACCCAAAGCCGCCAAGCGAAGGGTCAAACTTGACGAAGCCATCACCGTGGCAAATTTTGCCAAGAGCATGGGAGTCAAGGCCAGAGAGGTCATCACGAAACTTATGGAATTGGGCCTCATGGCGACAGTGAACCAGGCGATTGATTTTGACACCGCTTCCCTGGTGGCGACGGAATTTGATTATGAAGCCGAGAAAACAGGTTTTGAGGAGGCGGAAATCCTACAGGCTATCCCGGATAAGGAGGAAGACCTCAAAACACGGCCTCCGGTGGTAACCATTATGGGACACGTTGATCACGGCAAAACTTCCCTGCTGGACGCTATCCGGCAGACCAAGGTTACAGAGGGAGAGGCAGGAGGTATCACCCAGCATATAGGTGCTTACAATGTGAAGCTGGATGCAGGCCTAGTGGTCTTCTTGGACACCCCAGGCCATGAGGCTTTTACGGCCATGCGGGCCCGTGGTGCCCAGGTAACCGACTTGGTGGTTCTCGTGGTGGCGGCCGATGATGGGGTGATGCAACAGACGGTTGAGGCAATCAACCACGCCCAGGCGGCGGGGATTCAGATCCTGGTGGCCATAAACAAGATAGACAAAGAAAATGCCGACCCCGACAGGGTGAAACGTGAGTTGGCCGAGAGAGGGCTGAATCCAGAGGAGTGGGGCGGTGATACCACCATGGTGGAAGTGTCAGCCACACAGAAGACAGGGCTGGATGAATTGCTTGAGCTCATCTTGCTCCAGGCTGAACTAATGGAACTGAAGGCCAATCCCGACAAGAAGTCAAGAGGGCGGGTGGTCGAGGCTAGATTGGACAGAGGTAAGGGACCGTTGGCCACTGTCTTGGTGCAAGAGGGAACCCTGCGAGCCGGAGATCCTTTTGTCTGTGGCACCTTCTACGGCAGGGTACGAGCCATGCTGGACGAGCGCGGCAGTAAAGTGGCAGAAGCACCGCCGTCCATGCCTGTGGAAGTACACGGAATATCAGGGGTGCCACTGGCTGGGGATGAGTTGGTGGTGGTGAACGACGATAAACAGGCAAAACAGGTGGCAGCACACCGGCAGTTGCAGTTGCGTGAAGCAGAGCTTTCCCAAGCGACGAAAGTAACTTTGGATACCCTCTTTGAGCGAATCAAAGAGGGTGAGACCAAGGAGCTCAAGATTGTGCTCAAGGCTGACGTTCAAGGCTCCTTGGAGGCCATTACCGACTCCCTGAACAATCTGAGTACCAAGGAGATCAAGGTCAACATCATTCATAGTGCAGCGGGAGCTGTTACTGAGACAGATGTGATGCTGTCTTCCGCTTCAGATGCCATAACTATTGGCTTTAGCGTCAGGGCTTCGCAGAAAGCCCAAGAGTTAGCAGAAGCTGAGAAAGTCGACCTGCGCTTCTATGACGTCATCTATCAACTTGTAGCGGAAGTAAGAGACGCAATGGAGGGAATGTTAGAGCCCATATACAAAGAGCACTTCGTGGGTCGTGCCGAGGTGCTCAAGACGTTTCATATTTCCAAGATAGGGACTGTTGCCGGCAGTATGGTCAAGGAAGGCCGGGTGGAGCGAGGAGCAAAGATCAGGGTGCTGCGTGACAACGTGGTGATCAACGATAGTAAGATCGCTTCGCTGAGGCGTTACAAAGATGAGGTCAAAGAGGTCAAAGCGGGTCAGGATTGCGGCATAATCATTGAGAATTTCAACGATATCAAGATTGGCGATATCCTTGAGACATACACAATCGAAGAAATCAAACCTGTCCTGGAGCCTGAAAAAGGCAACAACAAAACGGAGTAGGCAGCGCGGCAAGAGCAAAGAACCACCAAGATACGGCGATGGTTGTGGGGATTACAAAGCTAAGCTTGCGTTTGCCGGGTAACCAATCCCTCAAGGGCAAGCGAAAGGTGATCAAGAGCATTTGCGGGCGACTACGCCAGCGTTTCAATCTGGCAGTGGCTGAAACCGACGCCCAGGATCTATGGCAGGCTGCTGAGTTGGGTATCGTCGCAGTGGGCAATGAGGGAAGATACATTGAATCTAAATTGGACAAAGCCATCAATTTCGTTGAGGATCTACAGTTGGCCGAGATTGTGGATATCCAGACGGAATTGATTCACTTCTAGATACTAGATACTCGATACTGGAGGAATTCCTTCAAAGTCTTCACCTGCGACCCAGCATCTAGAATCCAGAATCCAGGATCAAGGATCTAGAATCCAGCATCTAGCATCTAGTATCGAGAATATCATGGAACACAAACGGGCAGATCGTGTTGCGGATCTTATCTTGAAGGCGCTTGCCGAAGTACTTCTGCGGAGGGTGAATGACCCTCGCCTTGCTGACATCACCTTGACGGCTGTCGATGTGTCACCGGACCTGCGACAGGCCAAAGTATTCTACAGCTTGCTCGGTGACGAGGAAAAAAAGGCGGCAGCAACTGTGGGTTTGGAAAGTGCTCGAGGTTTTGTCAAGCGTGAACTGGGTAAACGGCTCCACCTTCGACGCATCCCGGAGATTACATTTTACTTCGATGCTTCTCTGGAACACGGATCTCACATTGACCGACTGCTCACTGAGCTCAAGGAACCTGGTCTGGAATGATTGCGACAATTGCACGAGAGTTCAAGAACAACGAACGCTTTCTGGTGGCCACCCACGTAAACCCAGACGGTGACGCTATCGGGTCTATGGGGGCCCTCGCCTTGGTGCTCGAGGGAATGGCTAAACAGGTGGTGGCGTACTGCCAGGATGAGGTGCCCAGATTCTTACGATTCCTGCCTTATTCGGACCGAATTGTCAGAGAAATATCGGGTCCCGACCGCTTTGAAGTGGCAGTGGTACTGGATTGTGGTGCACTTGACAGGATTGGCAGCGCTGCCGAGGTTCTCCAGCACGTCCGAAAAATCATCCATATCGACCATCATAGTTCCAGTGGTGATTTTGGCCAACTGAACCTGGTCCGGCCAGAGTGCAGTAGCACTGCCGAGATTCTTTATGAAATCTTTCAGGCCATTCCGGTGTCCTTGACCCCGGAGGCAGCAGAGAACATCTATACTGCCATTTTGACCGATACAGGGTCTTTTCGTTTTGCCAACACTACGGCAAGGGCTCTGGCCATAGCCTCAGAAATGGTCTCGCACGGAGTGGTGCCGCAGAAAGTAGCCGGCGAGATTTATGAAAGTATGAGCCCAGAGCGTATACAGCTGTTAGCTCTCAGCCTCGATACCCTAACTCTCAGGAGTAATGGACGTCTGGCGGCCATGCGGGTGAGCCGACGGATGCTGGAGGAGACTGGGACCAGTTTCATCGACACCGATGGGTTCGTTAATTATCCCCGGGCGATTAGCACCGCTGAGATAGCTATTTTCTTTCGAGAGATGGATTCGGATCAGGTGAATGTTAGTTTGCGAGCTAGAGCTGGCCTGAACGTGGCTGAGTTTGCCCGGATTCATGGCGGTGGTGGGCACCATAATGCGGCAGCATTTCGGGTAAAAGGATCGTGGTCAGAGGTTGTAGAAAAAGTTCTGACAGCGGCAGAGGAATTTATTGCCGGAGGTCTGCAGTGAGCTCCAGCACGAGGACGAAGAAAACAAAAAGACTCAATACGCGGGCCAGCTTCACTGGTGATGAGGTTTTGGTTTTTGATAAACCGGCAGGTTTTACCTCCCATGATGTGGTCCAAAAAGTGAAGAGGAAGCTGGGAGCTGCCAAGGTGGGGCACAGTGGCACCTTGGATCCCTTCGCCACTGGGGTGCTGGTCCTGCTGATTAACGGCGCCACCAAACTTGCTCCGTTTCTCGCAGAGCATGAAAAGACATATCTTTTTACTGTTTACTTTGGCGTTGAAACGGATACCCAAGACAGCACCGGCAAGGTGGTGGCTCGACTGCCATGTGAGCCCTTGCCAGAGAAGGAGATTAGGGCGGCCTGTGACGCCTTCATCGGCGAAATAGAGCAGACGGTACCACGCTACTCGGCGGTGCGAGTGGGAGGGCAACGGCTTTACCAACTGGCGCGTCGCGGTGTTGAGGTAACTCCACCCAATCGCAAAGTGGAGATCAAAGCCCTTTCCTTCTGCGAGTTACGCTGGCCGGAGGCAACTTTTGAGGTCACGTGCTCGAAGGGCACCTATGTGCGGAGCCTGGGGGTGGATCTGGCCCGCTACCTGAACTGCAATGGGCACGTGAGCCAGTTGCGACGGTTGGCAAGTGGTGGATTTAATCTGAGACAGGCTGTAACCCTGGAACAGCTTGAAGAAAGCATGGCGAGGGGTGAGTTGCACCAGTTGCTGATCACTTCAGTTCAGGCCTTAGATTGTTATCCCGAGCTGAGAGTCTCGCACCTGGATGCCAAGAGAATACGCCAAGGTTCCACACTGGACTCGATCCAGTTTCTTGACCCTGGGCCCAGCCCAGGTTGGCCTGCAGGTCTGCATAAGATTCTGGACCCCGATAATAACCTGGTGGCAATGGTTTCTAAAGCGGCCAAGGCTGCTAACGATAGTCAGGAAGGGGGAGTCACATTTAAGACTCTGCGGGTTTTTGGTCCGGTTTAGTAGGTTAAACTGAGGGTTTTCGGAGATATATTCATTTTCTTTGTGAAAACGATAATGGTCAAGGTCGAAGCACGAGGAGGTTTTGACGGTGGCACTAAATGCTGAAAGGAAAAAGGAAGTAATAGAGGATTTCAAGACGCATGAGACCGATACCGGTTCTCCAGAAGTGCAGATAGCGTTGCTCAGTGAACGCATCAGCTATCTCACCGAACATTTCAAGACTCACAAGAAAGACCATCATTCCCGGCGGGGCCTGCTGAAGTTGGTGGGACAACGCCGCCGACTCTTAGATTATCTTAAGAGAAAAGATGTGAGTAGATACCAAGAGGTTATAAAACGATTGGGGCTTCGCCGGTAAAGACATGCAGCGAAGACCTTTTGTAGGGGTCTGCTTATGGTTTGTGCTGCAGTCCGCCGGGAAAGCATTCGAGAATGGAACCCAGGCACAGACCGGGTAAGATTCAGAAATTTGTCTTGGCCTTGCCAAGGCTGAGAGCGAGCCTGCCAATCCGGCATTGGCTCGAGAACAAGAAGCTTTTGCTCTATCTGCATGATAGAGCTGGAGCAGTAAAGGAAGTAACATTATGAAAGAAGTTGTTGAGCTAGAAGTAGGTGGCCGAAAATTGAGGCTGGAAACCGGGCAGATGGCAAAACAGGCTAGTGGTGCGGTAATCGTCAGCTACGGTGACACCGTGATACTGGTAACTGCAGTCGGTGATGAAAGGACCCGGAAAGGCATTGATTTTTTACCGCTCAGTGTTGATTACATGGAAAAGGGTTTCGCGGTGGGTCGTATTCCCGGAGGGTTTTTCCGGCGTGAAGTCGGTCGACCCAGCGAAAGAGAAACCCTAAGATCCCGCCTCATCGACCGGCCAATTCGGCCGCTATTTCCCGAAAAATACCGAAAAGAACTTCAGGTGATTGCGACGGTGCTCTCCGCTGATCCCGACATGGATCCGGACACGTTGGCACTTGTGGGCGCTTCCGCGGCCCTGGAAATTTCCGACATTCCCTTTCAAGGACCTATCGGGGCTGTTCGGGTCGGCCGGTCCAATGGTGAACTGGCTGTCAACCCTACTGAGACTCAGTTGAAAGAGAGTGACCTCAATCTGGTGGTGGCCGGCAACCGCAGAGGCATTATCATGGTTGAAGGTAGCGCCCTGTTTGTAAGTGAGGATGATCTATTGGAGGCGCTCTTCTTCGCGCATGAGGCGATTCAGCCCATCCTAGAAATGCAGGAAACGCTCAAGTCGCGCTGTGGCAAGAGCAAGAAGCCCTTTGAGCCTCCCGAAGAGGATGAGTCTCTCGCGACTCGGGTGGCAGAGCTGTCACAGAAGCGAGTCGAGGAGGCCAATAAGATTGCCGCTAAAGATGAGCGCTATGAGAAGCGGAGGGCCGTGGTTCTGGAAGTGATGGAGGAACTCGGGCCGGATTTTGCGGAGCGGGAGTCAGAAGTCCGGGAAATTATCCATAATGTCGAGAAAAAGTACGTGCGCGACATGATCATCAGCCAAAAAACGAGAATTGATGGCAGAGCTACCACAGACGTACGGTCCATTGATTGCCAGGTCGGCATGTTACCGCGCACCCACGGCTCCGGGCTTTTTACTCGCGGCGAGACTCAGGTACTTTCAGTGGTAACCTTGGGTTCCTCGTCCGACGAGCAGAAGGTTGAGGCCCTGGCGGGTGATGAGTTCAAGAACTTTATGCTTCACTACAATTTCCCGCCTTACTGTGTCGGGGAGGCGAAGTTCCTCCGCGGGCCTACCAGACGAGAAATTGGACACGGAGTTCTGGCAGAACGAACCATGAAAGCCGTCATGCCCTTGCATGATGGTTTTCCGTACACTGTGAGGGTGGTAGCCGAGGTGTTGGAATCCAATGGGTCTTCTTCCATGGCCTCGGTGTGCGCCAGTTCTCTCGCTCTGATGGATGCAGGTGTACCGTTGGAGAAGGCTGTGGCCGGGATCGCCATGGGGCTGATTATGGAGGGTGATGAGACAGCCATCCTCAGCGATATCCTTGGTGACGAAGACCACCTGGGAGATATGGACTTCAAGGTGACCGGTAGTTCCGAAGGCGTTGTAGCTCTGCAAATGGACATCAAAGTGGCTGGCGTGCCGAGGGATGTTATGCGTCAAGCCCTCTATCAGGCCAAGGAAGGTAGACTGTTTATTCTGGAGGAGATGAACAAGACTATTTCAGAGCCGCGCCAGGAACTTTCACCTTTTGCACCACGAGTTGTGTCCATTGAAATACATCCCGACAAAATCCGTGACATCATAGGCCCTGGCGGCAAGGTCATCCGCCAGATTGTTGCCGAAACCAACACCAAGATTGACGTCGAAGACGATGGCAAAGTGACCATCATGAGCCCTGACCTTGCTGGCTGTAACATGGCGGTAGAGATGATAGAGAAACTTACGGCTGAGGCTGAAGTTGGTAGTCTCTACTTGGGCAGGGTGCGAAAAATCACTGACTTCGGGGCTTTCGTGGAGATACTTCCTGGCACAGATGGCCTGGTCCACATTTCGCAGCTGGATCATCAGCGAGTGCAGAGGGTGAGAGACGTTCTCAATGAAGGAGATGAGGTCCTGGTCAAGGTGTTGGAGATCGACAGAGATGGACGTATCCGTCTCAGCCGCAAAGCTGCCTTAGGAGAGTCTATTAGCAAGGCTCGCAATTAATTTGCGTCAGTCGTCCGTTGTCCGTAGTCAGTTGCAGTGAAGGTCCTCTAGATGGCGCATAGGGCAAAGCTCATACCGTTTTCTTTTTTTGCTCCACACCCTATGCACCATGCCTTTCACTCAACGGACAACTGACAACTAACAACTGACCTGGCCAGCTTAGCGTCGGGTGAACTCCGCCGAGGCGGAAACCACCCGACCTACTGGATTAACTGCAGTTTTCAATGGTTCAACGGACAACTAACGACTGACATCACCAGAGAGAGGGCTGACGGTTGTACCATAAAACGGTTCTGGACAATGGTATGCGAGTGCTGACTGAGCAGATTTCCCATCTCCACTCAGTCTCAATGGGTATCTGGCTGAATGTGGGTTCGCGAGACGAACAGGAAAATGAGAGCGGCCTAACCCATTTCATCGAGCATATGCTCTTCAAAGGCACAGAGAAGAGAAGTGCTCTGGAGATTGCCAAACAGCTTGATGCTGTGGGTGGCATGTCCAATGCCTTTACCAGTAAAGAAAATACGTGCTTTCATGCCAAGGTTCTCGACACCCATCTGCCCCTTGTCGTAGAGATACTCTCCGATATTTTCCTGCAATCAGTATTTGATCAGGTGGAAGTGGAGCGCGAGCGAGAGGTAATCCTCCAAGAAATCAATATGGTGGAGGATACACCCGATGAGTATGTTCACATACTGTTTAATCAGAACTTCTGGGACGGAAATCCCCTGGGCCGCCCTATCTTCGGTAACGTCCAAACAGTAAAGAGCTTTACCCGCGAGATGATTCTGGGGTACCTGAACCGCGGCTACCATCCAGATCGGATTGTGTTGACTGCCGCCGGCAATGTGAATCACCAAGAATTCCTTGAACTGGTGGGGCCGGCCTTCAGCAAGATTGAAAGGCACGAGTATAGTTTTGACCGTACACCCCCCACGGCTAATTCTCGCGTAGACCTCTATCCCAGAGAAATTGAACAGATCCATCTTTGCCTTGGCACTCGAGGGACCTCTCTGCTTGAAAAAGAGAGGTACTGTTGCAGTATCCTTAATGTGATCCTCGGCGGTAGTATGAGTTCTCGTCTTTTTCAAGAGGTGCGAGAACGCCGTGGCCTGGCCTACTCCATCTACTCATTTCTCTCTTCTCACACCGATACGGGCATGATAGGAATCTACGGTGCAGTACGACCCGACAACATCAAGGAAACCCTGGAGTTGATTCGCAAAGAACTCAGCCGCTTCAAAGGCGAGCCCATCAGCGACGCTGAGCTTCGTGCTGCCAAAGAGCATATCAAAGGGGGAATCTACCTAGCCGCGGAAAATAGCGATAATCGCATGAGCCGTCTAGCCAAGAACGAAATCATCTTCGAGCGTTTCGTGACCTATGAGGAAATAGAGGCTGGTCTTGAACGAGTCACGGTGGAGGATGTTCAGACTCTCGCTCAGCAGATTTTTCGGCCAGAGGTCATGTCCCTGGTGCTTCTGGGGCAGGTGAATGGGCTGGATGTGGACCACACTTACTTAGACCTTTGATGAAAACCTGACCTTTGCATTATACAATCCTAAATCCACAATCCTAAATCTACAATCGAACGATTTTTCATGAGTGAATCGGCGAACCCGAGCACAGATCCCCAGAGTGGCCTTCTCTCCATCCCCATCCGTCGCGTGCGGGGGGAGATTGATGCAGATCTGCCACTCCCTCAATATATGAGTGACCGGGCAGCCGGCATGGATCTTTTTGCTGCGATAGATGCAGACTTGACCATCCAACCTCAAGAGGCCGCCTTGATCCCAACCGGGTTAGCTGTGGCCATTCCTGAAGGCTTCGAGGGGCAGATACGAGCGCGAAGTGGATTGGCTATAAAACACGGTCTGGCAGTGATCAACGCACCCGGAACCATAGATAGCGATTACCGGGGGGAAATCAAGGTGGCGCTGATCAACTTGGGAAAGAAGCCATTCACCTTCCACCGGGGCGACAGAATTGGCCAGATGATTATCAGTCGAGTTTACAGGGCCCAGTGGGATCTGAGGGAAGACCTGGACGAGACCGGGCGGAACGAAGGGGGGTTTGGACACACAGGGAGATAGAATTTGGGAATTGGTAGGTCGGATCGTTCTCGCCTTGGCGAGGTTGATCCGACACTAATTATAAATTCGATATTCGATATTCGAAGCACGAAGCAAAGAAATTGAGGAATTAAGGAATTGGGGAATTACAAGATTATAAGTATCTAATCCCTTAATCCCTGAATTCCTGAATCTGATCTTATCCAGACACAATTGTCGTCGGGTGAACTCCGCCGAGGCGGAAACCACCCGACCTACTGAGGGGTGAGGTGAGCATCAAGGTCTCAGTACTAGCAAGTGGGTCTCGGGGTAACAGCACCTATGTTGCCACGGAGAGGGTGCGTTTGCTGGTTGATGGTGGTTTGAGTGCTCGGGAGATAGAGCGCCGGTTGCTCAGTATTGGTGCCAGTCCCAAAGACCTGGATGGTATTGTGGTGACCCATGAACACGTCGATCATGTTCGCGGCGTGGGTACTCTATCACGTCGATATAAGCTGCCGGTCTACCTGAACAAGCAAACCCATCTACATCTACCGGATTCGGTGGGGCGGGTAGATCAGAAAGAAGAGTTTGTCACCGGACGGAGCTTCAGCATTGAAGATGTTACCATTCATCCTTTCGCAATTTCACACGATGGCGTCGACCCAGTAGGGTTTACCCTGGCGAACGGCTCGGTGAAAATAGGGGTTTGCACTGACCTGGGTGCGGCTACCAAATTGGTGCACCGCCATCTCGAGCACTGCTCCGTACTAATCTTGGAAGCAAACCATGATATGGAAATGCTGAAGAACGGCCCGTATCCCTGGCCGGTGAAACAGCGGATCAAGAGCCGCATTGGACATCTTTCCAATGAACAGTCGGTGGAGGTTCTCACCCGGGTGTTCAGCGAAAATCTGAAAGAAGTCATCCTGGCACACATGAGCGAGATCAACAATTCCTCAGATATGGTACTAGAGACATTCAACAGCATACTCGATCATCAGATGCGGGAGCGTCTAAACATTACCCTGGCCTCCCAGCACCAGCCACTTGATCCGATCGAGTTATGAAGTCAAGCCGGGATGGTGTCGTTTTCTCGCGACAGCAATTCATGAAATATCAGGGCTAGCTTTCAATCTCGCCAAATCTCCAAAATTGTTAAATCGTCACTTGCATATGAATTACCCCGCCAGTGGCTTATGAAGTCCAAGAGACCCTTACCCCAAGGCGGTCCGGTTGCATTCCTTATATAAGCGGCCAAGCGATCATTTCCAAATAGTTCTTTGTTTTCATTCTCTGCTTCCACAACTCCATCGGTAAAAAAGAGAAGCGATTCTCCAGGAGAGAGTATAATTTCTTTTTTCTCGTAACGAACATTCGGTGTGATGCCTAATGACATTCCCTTTAACTGAGGCAAGGTTCCAATATCGCTATCTACGATCCACAAAGGCGGTAAATGCCCCCCCAGTGTAAGTTGCATTTTTCCGCTCGAGGGCCAATACCTGGCGAGAACAATGGTGGCGAAAAATCCTTCTTCGGACGTCAGGCTATACATGCTGTTATTTACGGTTTCGAGAAGGTTGTCCACTTCACTTTGAACCAGTGTTTCGCTACGGATTTTGGTTGACAATGCAGCCATAATCAGAGCAGCGGGAACGCCTTTATCTGAAACATCGGCTACATATGCCAACCAACTGGAGTCCGGTAGTGGAATAATGTCATACAAATCACCACCCACATAGCCCGCAGGAACCGATGTAGCCCATACATTACTTCCGGCTTCCATTCCAGGAATTTCTGGCCAAAATAGAGATTGAATCTTGGTTGCAGTTTCAAGTTGAACTTTGAGTTGAGCCGACTGCTCGAGGACCGTATCGTGAAGATCTTTGATGCGCAGCATTGACTTGACCCTGGCAACCAGCGCTGCATGGTCCACGGGCTTGGTCAGGTATTCGTCGCCACCTGCTCCGAGACCGGCCACCACGTCTTTTGAATCGGCTTTTGCAGTCACCATGATGATCGGCATGAATGGCAGGGAAGGGTCCTCTTTGAGTCGTCGACACACCTCGATGCCGTCCATCTTGGGCATCATAATATCCAGCAGGATCAGATCCGGTTGTTTCTCTCTGGCCATGGCCAACCCCGCTTCACCATCTGGCGCTGTGATGACCTCGTAGTTGTTGGCTGTAAGGCGAGCCTGGAGGATGTCCAAGCTTTCGGGGTTGTCCTCTACGATCAGAATCAGTGGTGGCGTTCGCACGATTTCCCTTCTGCGCTCAGTTATGCCAAGTATTCACGGATCTTTGCCAGAAGCTCACGCGGACTAAAAGGCTTCGAGACATACGCATTGCAGCCGGCCTCAAACGCCTTGACATCATCGCCGCTCAGAGCGTAGGAGGTGACTACAATTATCGGGATATGCTCGAGATCGGGATTGGCCTTGATCTGGCGCGTGGCCTCGTATCCGTCGAGCCCCGGAAGTTGGATGTCCATGAGGATCAGGTCAGGACGATGGGTCTCGGCCGCGGTTACTCCGTCTTCCCCGGTGACCGCCTCGATCACTTTATAGCCGGCGCTGGCGAGGAGGTCGCGCATGATGCGCCGGTTATCTTCCTGGTCTTCTACTACCAAAATCAACTTACTCATCTTTGCTCCCTTTGCCTCTCGACTCGAACCGGTAGTGTGAACCAGAAAGTTGAACCTTGCCCCAAGGTCGATTCCACCCAAATGCGGCCTCCGTGCATTTCGACAATCCTCTTGGCAATGGAGAGGCCGAGGCCGGTCCCGCCCTTTTTCCTGGTGCTGGAACCGTCCACCTGGTGGAACTCCTCGAAGATCATCTGCTTATCGGCTTCCGAGAGACCGGGACCCGTGTCAGAGACGGAAACCACAAAATTATCGTTGGAAGCTGTCGCCTCGACCCTGACTTCCCCCGCCTCGGTGAACTTGATCGCGTTGCCGACAAGATTCAAGAACACCTGGGATATACGCTGTTCGTCGCCCTTGCCGTGAGCCACCTCTGGAGATACTGAAACCTTCAGCTCAAGGTTCTTCTCCGCTGCAAGCGATTCAACTGCGGTGAAGACCGTGTGGACGACCTCCTGCATTGAATAGTCGTCGAGAGAAAGAACAAGTTGTCCCGCCTCTATTTTCGAAAGGTCGAGGACGTCATTGATCAGGCCGAGGAGGTGGCGACCATTCTTCCCCACTCGCTCCAGAACTTCTTGAATATTCTCTGGTACATCGCCGTAGATCTTGTCAAGGATCAGCTCGGTATAGCCCAGGATGGCGTTGAGTGGGGTTCTGAGTTCGTGGCTCATGTTGGCGAGGAACTCGGACTTGTGTTTGCTGGCGATCTCGAGCTCGCGCCCCTTTTCTTCGATCTCGCGGAAAAGCCGTGCGTTCTGGATTGTCAGGGCCGACTGGGTGGCGAAAGTCTGGAGGAGGTCAACCGTTTCTTTTTGAAACTTGCCAACCGCTCTGCGCCGAACCACCAGGCCACCGATGAGCTTGTCTTCGCGAAGCAGAGGAACCGCGAGCAAGGCTCGGAACCCTTCCCGCTTCATGATCTCGCGGGTCGGATAGGTTGGTTCTTCCAGGATGTCCGGCACTTGCACCGCTTCACGGTTTTTCCCTGCCCACCCCACCGCAGTCTCACCCAGATTGACCCCAGCCTCTTGAATCGCCTGGATCAGTTCCTCACTCATCCGGTGTGTGGCCCGTAGTTGGAACTGCTCGGTTGTCTCATCGAACTCATAGATGGCTCCAGACTCCGTCCCTGAAAGCTCTACAGCGTGGGCAACAATCGTGGCAAGAACCTTCTGGAGGTCCAGCGTGGAGCTCACCGCCTGGCTGACTTCCCCCAGGGCTTTCAGTTCCTCCACCGACCGAGCCAGCTCTTGGGTGCGCACTTCGACCTTCCGTTCCAGGGTCCGGCTGTAATCCTCCAGTCTATCCTTGCTATCGCTAAGCTCGCCAAATAACTGCTTGATCGAATCTCGCATGACATTGAAATCTTTGGCGAGGCTTCCTATCTCATCACTACTACTTGTATCAATGAAAGCTTCTAGATCTCCTTGAGCAATAGCCGTTGCTGAGTTTTGCAGTTCTAATAAGGGGCGAGAAATATAGCGTCTGGTAATGAAAACGGATGTTACTGAAATACCTAC
>JAUVTM010000132.1 GCA_030601545.1 Syntrophobacterales bacterium | reverse complement strand
AAGAAGCTTAAAGGAATGTAGCCTGAGCTGCCCATGAAAACCTCCATTATCGCTCTTTTCGCCCCCCAAAAGGCAATTATTGCCCCAAAAACGCCCTGTTTTTCGACATCATTCCAGTTGATCTCAACTACTTAGTTCGGCCCGACCCTGTGCCAAAAACGACGTTGACACTTTGGAGACGGGAAATGAGGGGTGAGGATTCATCTACTCCTTATCCACTCCCTGAGGAAAAAAGGGTTAGCCGAACTTGACTAACCCTTTGATTTAATTTGGCAGTCCCAACGGGACTCGAACCCGTGTCTTCGGCGTGAGAGGCCGATATCCTAGACCACTAGACGATGGGACCGCGATACCGAGTTATATGTTATCAGTTATTGGTTATTCGTGTTAAAAGCAAGAGAATGAGGATTATGGTTCACTGTTTATAGAGATGTGGAATAGCGCTTGACTCTCTTCCTATAACGGATAACGAATAACGGATAACACCCGTGGGGATCGGTGGCTGGGGGAGGAGGATTCGAACCCCCGTAGCATGATCCAGAGTCATGCGTCCTACCTCTAGACGATCCCCCAACGGAGCAAGAAAAATAGACCATAGGTCCACGAAAGTCAAGGGGAAAGTCGCTACCCAGCTGGCAGGGGGCAGCAAGCAGCTAAGCCAAAAACCGTTAGAAAGGCTTAAAACTTGCAATCATGAAGCGTCACTTATTAATGGGAAATGATAAGTGCCGTACCGCAGGCAAATCTTAGCTGAGGGGTCATCATGAGCTGCCTGCTGCTAGCTGGGCGCAAGCGCCCACAAAGTGCTTGACAAATCAAGGGTTTTTTTTATACTTACCTGTTCAATCTTCACGAAAGTAACAGTTTAGGAGATGATGATCTTTGAAAGTTAGGGTGGATGAGCTTCCAGATTCCGGCAGGGTGATGCACTTCCACGAAACTGAAGCCTGGTTTTCTACCAGGATGCGTTCAGGAGAAGATGCGGGTGAAATAACCCTGGCCCGACCCATTAACGTTGATCTGGAGCTTGTCCCAGAGGCGGAGCAGATCAAGCTGAACGGTCAGTTGCAAGGAGCAGTGCGCCTCAGGTGCAATAGATGTCTGCAGGATTACGTCCTGAAGTTGGACGAACCCATAGATTTGATGCTTCTGCACCCTTTGCCGGCAGATACTCCGGAAGAGATTGACCTTCGACCTGAAGATCTGGACACGGGATTTTTTGATGGTGTCACCATAGATGTAGACCTTATCGTCGCTGAGCAAATCTTCCTGGCGCTGCCGCAGCAACCGTTATGCCAACCGGATTGCCAAGGACTCTGTTCCGGTTGCGGTGCAGACCTGAACCGTGAAACATGTAAATGCGAAAAGAGAGAGACAGCTTCTGCCTTTGATGTACTTCGATCTGTGAAGCTGGAAAAATAGACAACTCGCAGCCGCGCCTCAGGCGGCCTTTTTGGAAAAGGAGCATGTCGGATGGCTCTTCCTAAGAGACGTCACTCAAAAAGTAGGTCAAGAAAGAAGAGAACGCACTACAAGCTCGAGCCGCCATCGCTTTCCCTTTGTTCTCAGTGCAACGAACCCAAGTTGCCGCATCACGCATGCGAGAGCTGCGGAACGTACAAGGGGAGGGAGGTTATTCAGACAGAGGAGGAGGAGGAGGAGTAAACGACCCCAACGGTTTCTGGAGGTAGTCTCCAGCCGTTTATTTTTTTGCTCAAAGTGCGGACCGGACCGTCCGGTCCGAGAGGAATCAGGGGTAAGTGTGGAGGAGGGGCTATCATGAATCGAAGCATGATCTTAGGAACAGGGTCAGCGGTTCCCAAGAAAATTCTCACCAACCAGGATCTGGAGTCCATGGTTGACACCTCAGACGAATGGATCTCCAGCCGTACGGGAATCAAACAGCGCCATATAGCAGAGGACGGCGACACCACTTCGTTACTGGCCGCAGAAGCGACCCGGCGGGCTTTGGAAATGGCAGGGGTAAAACCGGAAGAGGTGGACGTGATCGTGGTGAGTACCACTTCGCCGGACATGATCATGCCCAATACAGGTGCATTGGTGCAAAAGCATCTGGGGGCTTACAACGCTTTTGGTTTTGACGTTTATGCGGCTTGTGCCGGTTTTGTCTACGCCCTGACCATTGCGGATAAATTTGTGAAAGATAAGCCGGAGAGCAAGGTGGTAGCCATCGGAGCCGAACTCCTCTCTTACATTACAGACTGGCAGGATCGAAATACTTGCGTGCTTTTCGGTGATGCTGCAGGGGCAGTTGTGCTTAGCGGTACTAATGATGGGACCCGAGGCATTCTCTCTACCCACTTGCATTCGGATGGCCGTCTTTGGAAGTTGCTTCATATCCCCGGTGGGGGGATGGTCTATCCTGCCAGTGCAGAAATGGTCGAGAAAAGGGACTACTGTATTCGCATGCAAGGTAACGAGGTGTACAAGTATGCTGTCCGGTTAATGACTGATGTTGCCCGGGAGGCTCTAACCGCAAACGAGCTTGGACCGGATGACGTTGACCTTTTCATCCCACACCAAGCCAATATCCGCATAATGAAAAAGGTAGCGGAGCGCTTGGAGATCCCCCTTGACCGGGTTTATGTGAATATTGAGCGCTACGGCAATACCTCATCCGCGACTGTTCCAGTGGCCCTTGACGAGGCCAACCGCGCCGGCCGTCTCAAGCCGGGAGACGTGGTTCTCCTTGATGCTTTTGGCGGTGGGTTCAGCTGGGGGGCAATAATGCTGCGTTGGTAGAAGTTCATGTGAGCAATACGTACTTAGGTTCACCGCTTTGTCTGTGAGAGGAGGGATTAAGTGGATTATTTCTTGACTGAAGAACAGCAGATGATCAGGGAGATTGCAGCCAAGATTGCCACAGAGAAGGTTCGCCCGGTGCGCGCTGAACTCGATGAGAGCGAGGAATTTCCCTGGGAGATTATGAAGATTCTGGCACAATCAGATCTCTTTGGGGTCTATCTGCCGGAAGAGTACGGCGGTTTGGGAGGAGGGGTTCTCGAGAACTGCCTGGCAATCGAAGAAATGGCTCGGGCGTGTATTGCCGTTGCCACCACCTTTTCAGCCAGTGGCCTGGGGGCCTATCCCATACTGCTTTTCGGCAGTGAAGAACAAAAACAGAAGTACTTACCGGTGATCGCCAGCGGTGAAAAGCTGGCGGCATTTGGTGTAACAGAGGCCAATGCCGGCAGTGACGCAGGGGGCATTCAGACCACTGCCAAGCGTGATGGCGACCATTATGTTCTCAACGGGACCAAGCAGTGGATCACCAATGCCGGAGAGGCCGAGATTTATACGGTCGTCGCCGTGACAGATCGGACTAAAGGTGCCAGGGGAGCAAGCGCGTTTGTTGTTGAGAAAGGAGATCCTGGCTTTTCCTTCGGCAAGAAGGAAAAAAAGATGGGTCTCCGGGCCTCGGCCACCCGGGAGCTCCTTTTCAATGATTGCCGCATCCCTGCAGACCGACTCATTAGCCGGGAAGGCAGGGGTTTTATCGTTACTATGAAAACTTTTGATGTGTCGCGACCGGGTATCGGTGCCCTGGCGGTGGGTCTGTGCCAAGGGGCACTGGACATTGCGGTGGAATATGCCCGCAAGCGGGTGCAGTTCGGCAAGCCCATCATTGCTTTTCAGGCCGTCCAACACATGCTCGCAGACATGGCCACGGAAACGGAGGCCTCCCGAGCTCTGGTCTATGCCGCAGCACGGTACATTGACAGTGGAGCCAAAGACATCTCCAAGATATCGGCCATTTCTAAACTCTATCCAACTGATGTTGCCATGCGGGTAACCACCAACGCTGTGCAGGTGCTGGGAGGCTATGGTTATATGCGTGATTACCCTGTGGAAAAGATGATGCGCGATGCCAAGATATTGCAGATTTATGAGGGGACAAACCAGATTCAGCGCAACATCATCGGCCAGGAATTGAACAAGGAATACGGCCGCATCAAGGAGACGTTCTTCTAGGAAGAATGGAAGAATGGAATGATGGAATTGTGGGGGAGGGAAGCTGATCAGAAATCGGAAACCCACTATTCCAGTATTCCAACATTCCATAATTCCTTGTGAACCGTGGGGTGAACATGCACGTTGTTGTTTGTATTAAACAGGTTCCTGATGCCAAGAACGTTCGTATTGACCCCGAGACGTGTACTCTGGTCCGGGAGGGAGTGGAGAGCATTGTCAATCCCCATGACTGGTATGCCGTGGAAGCGGCCTTGCGCTTTCGGGACGAATACGGCGGCAAGGTGACAGCACTGACCATGGGACCACCTCAGGCCGAGGAGGCCCTTAGGGAAATAGTGGCACTGGGAGTGGACGAGGCTGTGCTCCTGAGCGATCGGGCTTTTGCCGGCGCTGACACCTGGGCCACTTCGTTGACTCTGGCTCGGGCCGTCGAAAAGCTGGGACCGGTGGATCTGGTGATCTGCGGTAAACAGGCTATTGATGGGGACACTGCCCAGGTGGGTCCGGGGCTGGCAGCGCACCTGGATCAGCCGTATACCACCTATGCCAGGCGGCTGGAACTGCAGGATGGAGGCCAATTGCGGGCAGAGCGTGTTACCGACTTTGGCTACGAGGTGGTGCAGATGTCGCTGCCGGCGGTGGTTACTGTGGTTAGGGAGATTGGCGATCCCAGGATGCCCGGTCTGAAACATAAGATGCGGGCTCGAAAACTGGAGATTCCCGTGCTGGGTGCCGCCGATCTCAATCTTGATCCCGAAGAAGTGGGGTTGCAGGGATCCTTCACCCAAGTGGTTAGGGTATTCAGTCCACCGCCGCGTTGCGACCGGGAGATGATCAGCGGGGAAGTGGAGGAACAGGTGGAGAAACTTATTCAGTTGTTAAAGGAGGCGAAGGTCTCGGGGCTATGAAGGCCATAATTGACGAAACAAAGTGCGTGGCTTGCGAAGAGTGTGTAGAAGTCTGTCCTGTGGAATCCATCGAGGTAGTGGATGAAATGGCTCAGGTAGACGATACCTGTACTTTGTGTGGTCTCTGCGTCGATGCCTGTGAGTACGAAGCCATCGGCATGCCCGAGGTGCAAGCGGTCGAGACAGACGACATTGAATCATACCAAGGAGTCTGGGCTGTAGCCGAACACCACGACGGCAAAGTTCATCCAGTCTCCTTCGAACTGCTCAGCGTTGGCAGAGATTTGGCTGATAAGCTGGAAGTTGAGCTGGCAGCGGTACTGATAGGAGATCAGCTTCAGGAGGCTGCCAAGCAGCTCGTAGGCTATGGAGCAGATCGTGTTTATCTGGCAGAGCATCCTGCTCTGGACCCGTTCAACGACGAGTCTCACTCCAAGGTTCTGACAGAACTGATTCAGCAAAAGAAGCCGGATATTCTTTTAGCTGGAGCAACCGCCATGGGGCGTTCTTTTATCCCTCGAGTGGCTGTCGCAGTGCAAACGGGCCTGACGGCTGACTGCACGGGACTTGATATTGGTGAGGATGGGCTGCTCTATCAGACACGACCTGCTTTTGGTGGCAACGTAATGGCTACCATTTTCTGTCCGCACCGACGTCCGCAGATGGCTACGGTGCGGCCCATGGTTATGAAGAAGTCTGTCTTTGACAGCCAGCGTGAAGGAGTGGTGGAAGCTTTCGCGCCCAGCCAAGAATCTATTGTCTCGAGAGTACAGGTACTCGAGAGCGTCACTGAAGATCAGGAAACAGCACGTTTGACCGAGTCCGATGTGGTGGTCACCGGCGGCCGTGGCTTACAAAAGGCGGAGAACTTTAAACTGATCGAGCAGTTGGCCCTCTTGCTCGATGGTGCAGTCGGCGCTACCCGAAGTGTGGTGGATGAAGGCTGGATGCCGTACAGCCACCAGGTGGGCCAGACAGGCAAAACGGTTTCTCCCAAACTCTACGTGGCCTGCGGTGTTTCCGGAGCTATTCAACATGTAGTGGGAATGCAGGGCTCAGAGATCATTGTGGGGGTGAATAAAGATCCCGATGCGCCAATCTTTGACGTGGTCAACTACGGGGTGGTGGCTGATCTCTTTGAGTTTCTACCTGCACTTGTAAAGAAAATAAAAGAAAGGCGAGGAGAATGATAAAAT
>JAUVTM010000096.1 GCA_030601545.1 Syntrophobacterales bacterium | reverse complement strand
CCCATAAAGCTGGTTCATATGCCCATTCGGGACACTGATGTTCCAACTGTTGAGGGTATGGTTGCAATACTGGATGAAATCGACCGTGGCATAAGAGAGAACCCTGTACTGTATCTCCATTGTTGGGGAGGTCGGGGGCGGACTGGAACCGCGGTAGCTTGTCATCTGGCTCGCCACGGTATAGCGGTCGGGGAGGCTGCCCTGGACTTGCTTAGCACACTTCGTCAGAATGATGCCATCTCACATCTTTCTTCGCCGGAGACGGAGATACAGGCGCAATTTGTCCGCTCGTGGGTCAAAGGCAAGTAGAATCTTGATGAAACACCTGCGCATCTTTTTTCAAATTGACACAAATTAGGTAAGATGCTATCAAATTGGGCCAACTAAAGCTTAAATGATCTAATTTGTCAATGAGTGGGGTGAATCACGAAAAAGATGCTTACCGTCAAAGAGGTGCCTGAGCTTGTCAAGCTCAATGAGGCGACGGTCTATAAGCTTGCCAAGGAAGGTAAGATCCCGGCTGTGTGTTTGAAAAGCAGTGGCGGGTAAAGGATGAGACCAGACGTTAATCATAATGCTATTTTGTGAGAACGAACTAAGTGATAGAATGACAGAGCTTTTTGAGAGTTCGTACTCATAGATGGGGAGAGAGCGAAGAATGATAATGCAGCGAAAGAGATGCCCCAACTTTAATCACGGGCGATCAAATCCTCCGGTACGCTTTTGCCCGCTCTGTGGCGAGGTGGTAAATGAAGCCATCCTCATTAGAGAGTGTAGTGACGAGGAACATGCTATAAGTCGACGCAAAAGAAATACATACTGTCTGCATTGTGGTGAACGGCTTATCCAATGAAGATGACAATTACGAAGTAAATCTCCCCGGTAAGGGAAAATGATTTATCTACCACTGGAAGAAACCTCCCCTTGAAGACAGGCAGAAGCCTTGCATATCGCCTCCTTCAGCAACCCGGTGAGTTCATCATTGTCATAGGAAAGCGTTTGTGCAACCCGCCGCATTCTCTCGGAAAGCCTGCGGTAACCCCAGACACAACGCCGCAAGGCTTCTTCGCGGCTGTGGCGCTCGTAATAAAAAGGCAGATTAACCTCAAAGAAAGAAATGCTATCGGCATCTCTTATAAGGTCGGCGCGGGGGTCGCCCCCGGTCTCGTGCCGGCAAACCAGCCGGCACACCTCGCTGGCCATGGCCTGCTCTACTCCACACTCTTCCATAATCTGCCTTAAAATTTCCGCGCTGTTTCGGGCGTGGGCGGCCTTGAACATGTCATAGTCAGGGAAATCGGCCCGCTTTACCTTGCCAGCCTCAAGGGCCCGCTCGATATCATGTCCGAGTGTGGCAATCTGCAAGGGTTCATCGGCGTCCGGTTTGAGCCGCAGTAGCCAGTCAAGAGTGTTTTCTGCGTGGCGGGGGTCTTCCGGAACGGAGGAGCCGGCCACAATCGCCCTGATCCTTCGCTTCGTGCACTCGATGCTACTTCTTGCCACGACACACAATCACTCTGCGAACAGTTTCTGTGTTCATCAGGACGGCAATGACCGCCAGGGCTCCAAAAGGCTGGTTGAAGAGGGCACCCAAAAAGATGAGGAAAACCCGGATATCGCGGCCGACACGCAGCCTCCTGCCGCCAGCAATGCGACCGCGCATGAGACTGTCGTATTTGTCGGCGGTGTAGCTCAGCATGAAGGAGCCGATAATCGCTAAAAAACCTATAAGGAGAGTAATCCCATCAGCTCTTGCACCGTAGGCGTGCCATGTTAGTCCGAACAACAGGAAGGCATCGGCATAGCGGTCCAGCACCGCGTCGAACCAGCCGCCGAAATCGCTCTCACGGAACTTCAGCCGTGCCACCTCACCGTCGCAACCGTCAATTATGGAGGCAACCTGGGCAAGTACGCCGCCAGCCAGCAGGGCGGGATAGCCGCCTACCGCGAACAGCCCTGCAGCAAGAAGAGAAAACAGAAACGACACCAGCGATATCTGGTTGGGGGATATCGCCAGTCGTGTCAGCTGTCGGGAGATTCTCACCGACAGTGGACGGTTGAGGTACCTGGAAACCGGGCCGTCGTTGGGCTTGTCCCGCAATCGCTCCAGCAGGACGCGCTCTGCCTTTTCCAGAGCCTTGGGATCGTCAACGTCCAGCCAGAACCTGCCTTGGATGTCCAAGGCTTTCACCTTGCCTGCGGTGGCCAGGCAGCGCACCCCGCCTGATAGGCTGGTATCTCCATGTATCGCCGCGCTTCGTTCCAAGGCCTCAAACAGCACGGGGGTACAGAGAAAGATACCAGCATCCACGCCATTGAACGATGCCAACCCCTTGCCAATGTCACGCACCTTGCCGTTTTCCAACTGCACCCGCGTGACATCGTCCATGTCGATTAGCGAGTTCGTGGTGTAGGAGTCCACGGCGAGGGTGATCTCCCCCTCGCCGATGGGCCTCCTGGTCAGATCGCGCAGGATGGCGGGATCGAAGAGATGATCACCCATCAACAGGAGGAAGGGGCCGTCCAGGTACTCCCTGGCCTTGAGCACTGATAGCCCGTTGTCCAGTTCCCAGTCGTCGTTGATGATATGTGTGATCTTTACACGGCAGCGGCGGGCCAAATCGTCCAGAAAATGACGCACCCGGTCCCCTTGGTAGCCGCTGACCACATAAAAATCATCGTTTTCTCCCTGGATGGCGCAGCGAATCACCCGCTCAAGGAGGGGTACCCCCAGGATGGGGACGAGGGGTTTGCAATTACCTTTCCGACACAGCCTGCTGCCTTTGCCGGCGGCGATAATCAGGCATTTCATCCGGTTTCTTCCCCCAGGTTCCGTTGATAAAGGTCTCGGTCAGCCGATAGGCTTCATCATCTGTGTACTGCCGGGGCGGATGCTTCATGAAATAGGCTGACGGCCCGTACAGGACGCCGCCTTCGCCCCGGTCCAGTGCCAGCTTGCAACAGCGGATGGCATCAATGCCGACACCGGCGGAATTGGGGGAATCTTCCACTGAAAGACGTAACTCCAGATTCATGGGTACATCACCGAACAGCTTACCTTCCATGCGGATGAAGCAGACCTTGTTATCCTTTTGCCAGGCTACGTAGTCGCTGGGCCCGATGTGGATATTTTCGGCATCCATCCGCTGGGCTGCAACCGCTTGGACCGCTTCTGTTTTGGACTCCTTTTTGGACAGCAACCGGCTGCGGTTGAGCATGTTGAGGAAGTCGGTGTTGCCTCCGGTATTGAGTTGATAGGTGCGTTCCAGCTTGACCCCCCGTTTATTGAACAGATCGGTCAGTACTCGGTGGGTGATGGTGGCGCCGAGCTGGGACTTGATGTCGTCACCGATGATAGGAAGATTTCTCTCCTCGAAACGCTTGGCCCTGACAGGATCGCTGGCAATAAAGACAGGTATGTTGTTTATAAAGGCCACCCCTGCTTCCAGGGCGCACTCAGCATAAAAGCGGGTAGCCTGCTCCGAGCCCACCGGGAGGTAGTTTAACAGGACTTCCGTGCCCGACTCCATGAGAACCTGGATCACTTCGTGCTGGTCAGGTTCCGGTTCGTCGGCTATGGCGAAGGTGTGTTTGTCGTCATAGTTGTGCATATGGTCGGAGAATCCGTCCAGGATCCGCCCCATCTGCACGGCCACACCGGTCTTTGGTATGTCGTTGCAGAACACCGTTGTACAGTTTGGTTTCTCGAAGATCGCCTCGGCCACATCCTTACCAACCTTGCGACGGTCGATCTCAAAGGCCGCTACCACCTCGATATCGTAGGGCTTGTATCCGCCGATGTCCCAATGCATCAGGCCGATGGCCTCTTCGCTACCCTTATCCTTATAATAATAGATTCCCTGAATCAATGAACTGGCGCAATTTCCAACCCCAATGATACCGATTTTGATGTTGCTCATACCTTGTTCGCCTTCCTTTCTGCACCTCATGAGATATACGTGGACTGCACCGCCTCAGCAGACGCATACCAAGCGGACACCGCTCAGCATAAAACAGCGCCCTGCAGACAAAGACCCCACCGTTGCCAGAAGCAGTAGTCTAAACTAATTAAAGCTTTCCCCGAGTGTACACTGAGCGGGGCTCTCCAGAGAAAAACCAGAGCCAATCAGCTTGGCAAGCGCTAAGAGGTAGTGTTGCAATCCGGCAAGGGTCATGGCCGTGAGTTGGCAAGCTCTTCCACCCCTCCAGATAAAGCATACTTGAGCATACTCTATTGCAAGCATGTCAGTCAAGCTGATGCTGGAAAGAAGTTTCCCCATTTTTTGAGGACCAATTGTACAAAACTCATGGTCATGGGGGAGGCCCGCCCGCCTTGCCTGAGCGGCTCGCGATGGCGGGCGGGCCTCCCCCATGACCCGTCGCCGGCCAACTCAGTCAATTTCACTTCCTCACACCCATAACTTTTTGACTTTACAACACATTTGCCTAACGACGATAATATTTTTGGGGCAACTCCTATCTTCTTTCAAATTGACACAAATTAGGTAAGATGCTATCAAATTAGGCCAACTAAGGCTTAAATGATCTAATTTGTCAATGAGTGGGTGAATCATGAAAAAGATGCTTACCGTCAAAGAGGTGGCCGAGCTTGTCAAGCTCAATGAGGCGACGGTCTATAAGCTTGCCAAGGAAGGTAAGATCCCGGCCGTGCGTTTTGAAAAGCAGTGGCGGGTAAGGGAGGAAGCCCTGGAAGCGTGGTTGCTGGATCAGGAAAACTCGCAGGCGGCTCTTCAATTTCCTCGAACTCGTCAAGTTAGCCCCTCGCCCTCTTCTATTGCAAGAGCAGACGATACCATGGAGAAGACGGTAGTAAGGAAGAGCAAGAGGAAAAAGCTTATTAACAGCGATTCGAATGTGGAATTTGAGATGCTCACTGCCGACATCCATAGAAAACAGATGGAATCCAGGCAGCTCAATATTCGTGTGGGTGGCGAACTTGAATTTCCACCCTTCCCCAATGGTGAAATCTGGGGCATGCTGCTCGAGGGGCAGATCTCCCTAGAGCTAGGGCCAGATCAATATCATTTGGAGCCGGGAGATAGCGTTCACTTTTCATCGTCGCTAAAGAACCGGTGGCGTAACCCTGGCAAGCAGACAGCCAAAGCAGTCATTGTAATCAATCCCCCGATTTTTGTGTGAAAGGCATCTGGAAGGAGGGGCTCGTCAGAATGCACAAACAGGACGGTAAAAAATGAGTGAGAAGCATAGCAATATTAAAAAGATAGAAGTAGGGAAGGTGACTCACGATGACACAGCCAGTCAGAAATCTCTCTATATTCGTATCCATTTTATCAGCAAGCTAGCAAGAGAATCCGTCCTCGTATCCAAAAGAATCGAGTTTCCCTGCGCTAGCACAACGGATTTTCTGGATACTTTCGATAGCCTAGCGGAATCTTTGGGCGTTGAAACAACCCCGGACACAATATTGATAGTGAAGGAGCTAGGTGAGGAGGAATTGGCCATAGTCGCCCAAGCGTGGCAAATAGTGCAGGCGTCAAAGTGAGCCGCTTCAATCACTAGGAAGAGACTCTTCCTCATTCAACCAACCTCACAGAGTGATACATGCCGAAAAAGGAAACCCTAAGATCTTTCTGTTCGCTTTGTGATCAAACGAGTGAAATGGAAGTCGTGGGCCTGGACAAAGAAATCGATCTCATATGGGTTCGATGCCCCGGTTGTAACGGGATTTTTCCACCCCATCCTAAGAGCACCACTGCAAAAACCAAAGGTAAATCAAAAAAGGAAGGTTATCGTTAATGTCTTACGGCAAAAAAAAGGATAAGGAAGTAGAAAAAGTTCTCAAGAAAGTCTACGTAATCATAAACGGTGAGAAAGTCTACATCGATCCTGAGATCGTCAAAAAGTATAACTTGGATAGGCAAAAAGTCAGCGGTTTTACACATAGGAAACTCTATACAGAGGGAGATTGAACGACTTACAATCACATTGAGTTCACAGCCTTTCAACTGAAAGTTGGTGAGACGAGCATTCATTGCGTTTGGTTTTGCTTATTTTCGCTATTCCCGTTTACAATAAGCAAAACTAACTTCCCCTCAAAGCGGGACATCGTAAAGAGAAAGCTGATCCATTGTGCTAAAAGGGCGGTGAAATAGATGGAAATCAGGGCTCTGGCCGAATATATTGTGAAAGCATTGGTGGATTATCCAGAACAGGTGGTTGTCAGGGAAACGAAGGGCATATCGACCACTGTATTGGAACTAGGAGTCCATGAAGCAGATATCGGCAAGGTGATCGGAAAGAAGGGTGTGACCATCACTGCCCTGCGGACAATTCTGTCGGCAGCTGCAGGTAAAGCAAAACGCAGCATTATCCTTGAACTAACCGAATAAGGGTGGTTAGACGTTCCATTCAACTAGATCTACTGTCAGGATTTAAGCGATGCAGGAGAGCCCATTTGGCGACAAGGCTGGCAAGGGGCAAGCCGCAGATGCTTGCTCGGATAGCGCAGACTTACCTGGCGACTCCAAAACCGCAGCTCAAAGCAAGGGCAACCGAGTCTCCCACAGCAAAAAGAGTAAGCAGCGCATTTGCTGGAGGTGCGGCAAGCCAATTGAGGGGCCAAATTATTTCTTGTGCAAGAAATGTCATACGTTTATGTCCCGGGAATTTGGTGAGGCTTAGGCCCAAGTATGAAAAAGAAGCCACGGTTTCTGGGATTTCATGTTGCTAGACTATTCAAAGGATTCTTCTTTTTCATCAGTCGAAGATACCGTATTCTGCGAGCCCAAACACTTTGAGATGGGATATTTCTTGTCGCAATCCCAGCAGTAGACCTCCTCTTCATCTCCAGACCATGAAAGATGTTTATGGCCACATGGACACTGTTTGGGGTTATCGAATGGTATTTTTGTTTTCATGGCTCTTTGTACGTGTTTAAGGTATCCACAACAATCCCACCACTTGCTACTGTCAGCTAATGGTATCCGCTTAAATAAAACCAAGAAGCATTATGGGTTATGACCATTTGAACGGAGATCTACCTTTTTCCATTCACCCTATCCCTCAGCACCGTACCGCACTTAAACGTGACCACCTTCCTGGGTAGCAGCGTTATTGATTCCCCGGTCTGAGGGTTCCTTCCCCTCCGTTCATTTTTTTTGCGCACTGTGAATTTCCCAAACCCCGTGATGAGAACATCCTCGCCGGATTCCAGTGTTTGCTTGATAATCCCGAAAACAGAATCGACCAGTTCGGCTGTCCTCCACTTTGGGATACCGGTTTTGGTCAAGACTTGCACGGCGATGTGTGCTTTGGTGAGGGTCATGGGGAGGCCTCCTACCTTTTTGATGACATTACTTTTTAGTATGAAGCTCTGCCAGAGGCGATTAAATCATTGCATCGTATTACCTATACAGCGGCGCCCGCTCACTACCAAGAAAAAATATACTCTTCCAATTGGTCAAGATTCACGCATTGCTCGGGCACTACTTTGCCGCGTACCGAAATACCCGCTTTGTAGACGGTATTGAAGTCACCGGACACCAAAGGATGCCACCACTC
>JAUVTM010000065.1 GCA_030601545.1 Syntrophobacterales bacterium | reverse complement strand
GTGGCGAGTTCTTCGAAGGCACAATCTTTAAGTAAAAAGCCAGTGGCACCGGCCCGGAACATCCCAAGGATATATCGCCTGTCCGAATGCATTGACAGTCCGATCACCTTGACTTTAGGCCGTCCCTTAATCATTTGGTGGGTGGCATCCATGCCGTTCAAATCCGGCATGCTAATATCCATGATGACCACGTCAGGCTTTCTTTCTTGGGCCAACTGCACAGCCTTTCGGCCGTTTTCCGCCTCGGCGATTACTTCCATATTGGGCTGAGCGTCGAGCAGAGAGCGGAGACCGTCGCGCACGATCTTGTGATCGTCGGCTAGGAGAATCTTTATGCTCATATCAACTTCCTTCTGGCGCCTATCTAGTCTTTTTGCAACGGGGCGGCCAGGCTGACTTGAGTACCATGGCCGGGCTTGGAGGCGATCTCAAAATGGCCGCCGAGATGGTTCAACCGCTCCCGGATACTAAAAAGACCAAACTTGCCAGCTCTACCAATATGGGAGTCTATTTCTGAGATGTCGAAACCAACGCCGTCATCTTCAACTGTGATGCGAATCTTCTCATCTTTGGTCTCGATGAACGTTCTTGCATTCCGCGCCCGGGCGTGCTTGACAATGTTGACCAGCAGCTCTTGGACTGCTCGGAAAAGAAGTACACCGAGGTCTTCACTCAATGGTTTGGGCTGCCTGTCATCCACAAATTCGAAGCGGATATCGTGCAGTTTCTGCATTCGTTCCACAAGATATTCCAGCGCCGCTTCAATCCCGAATTCATAGAGCACCGGAGGACTAAGTTCGAAAACTAACGAGCGGGTTTGCTCAATCGCCTGAGCAATGAGATCACGGATCTCCTTCAAATCTCCGGCAATATCGTCAGCCGACGCAACGTTTCCCAATGCGCTCAGCTTAATCTTGGAGATGGCCAGGAGCTGGCCAATGGAGTCATGGAGATCCGTGGCGAGACGCCGTCGTTCGCGTTGCTCGGTCAAGACCAATTCGGAGGCAAGGGATCTGAGCTGCAATTGATAAGTGAGACGTTCTTCCTCAGCCTTTTTAAGCTCAGTAATGTCTTTTACATGAGAGATGAAGTACAGGGGCTTACCTTTGACGTCACGGACTACTGAACTAGCAATTTGTCCCCACACTAGATGACCTTTTTTGTGAAAGTATTGCTTCTCAAACTCGGCGTGGGTGATCTCCCCGGATGATGCCCGCCGTATGAACTTGGGGCTGATATCCACATATTCGGGATGAGTGATATCATTTACGGTCATGGCTTCCAGCTCTTTTTTGCTGTAGCCAAATATTTCAGACATCCGGCTATTGACCTTTGTGAGGCGCCCCTCAGTATCCACTAAGCACATTCCGACATTAGCGTTCTCGAAAGCCCGGCGGAATCGCTCCTCACTCTCCCGCAGCGCTTCCTCCGTTTGCTTGCGCTTGGTGATATCGTGCATGATACCCTGCAGGAAAAGGGGTTGGCCAGTCTCGTCCTTTACTATCACGGCCTCGTCGCGGAACCACACCACACGGCCGTCATGGGCCAGCATGCGATATTCGGAGTAGAGCGGCTCGCCTCTGGCGTGGGTACGGTGCACTTCTTCCAGCACGCACTTGCGATCGTCTGGATGAAGTCGTTTCCTCCAGATATCGGGGTCGGCCGCATACTCGGCCTGAGAGTAGCCGAGCAGCGTCTCCATTTGCGGGCTGATATAGAGGGTGGTACTGGCTTCATCCAGTGCGGCGGTGTAGCTAATTGCCGGGACTTGCTCTACCAGCGTACGAAATTTGGCTTCGGACTGCTGCAACGCCTCTTTCGCCCGTTTACGCTCTTTTATTTCCCGCTCTAGTTGCTCATTTGCTTTCACTAGTTCGGCAGTACGTTCCTGCACCCGTCGTTCTAACTCGTCATGAGCTTCTCTTAGGGCTTTTTCTATTCGCTTTTCTTGGGTGATGTCGCGGTTGCTGGCGCGTCGGCCGAGCCAGCGCCCGTCAGTGCTATATACAGGCTGGCAGATGTGGCCAATCCAACGTTCCTCACCGCTCTGGGTGATGATGCGGAACTCCATGGATATGGCCTCCTGGCTTTCAAACTCCTCTGTAAGGTGTCTTTTAACGAGGCTGCGGTCGTCAGGGTGGGCCATCATCTCAACTATTCTGGGATCTCTTTGGAATTCATCGGGGCAATAGCCCGTGATCTGTTCGCACGATGGCGAGACGTAGACAAAGTCTCCATTCGGGGCGACCCAATACTCCCAATCGTAAGTAAAATCAGCGACAGTGCGAAACCGCTCTTCACTCGCGCGCAACGCTTCCTCCGCACGCTTGTGCTCACTAATCTCCAGGGTGAGCTCGACCATACCCACAATATCGCCATTGTTGTCTCGAACCGGAGAGCCTTGGATGAACCAGGATCTTCCGTCCGGAGTCGTCTTTTCTAATGCTTGTGGCTGACCAGTTTCACGAGCCTTCTCCACCGGGCAGTCTTCACAGAGATCGGAGCGCTTGGCCCAGATCTCGTAGCACTGGCGGCCTATCAATTCCTCGCGGCTCATGCCCACCGATTCGCATGCTGCCCGGTTGGCCCATAACACCTTCATGTCCATGTCATGGTAGACTACATGCTCCACCAGGCTGTCGAGAATGGTTTGTTTTTCCTCTTCCGCCTGCTTCAGCGCTGTTTCCGAAGCTATGTGTTTGACTTCTATTGCTTCCAATTCAGTAACCCGTCGGCGCAGTTCTAATAATTCACTAACAAGTTGTTTCTTCGTCTTTCTTTCATCTTTCATATTTTCTCCCATAGTAAAATGTGAAACTAGCCCTATTCTTAATAAGTTATTGCCCAAAAGAATTCGAATGGTTGTAATTAAGTCCGGCCTGAGCCTCAAGAGGAAGTAGCATGACAAGCTATGTGGAAGAACACGAGACGGGCTAGTTTCAGGTTACAAAATGAGGGAAAAAGTGGCAAGACAAAAATCAGTAAAGGAACCGTTAGGTTCTTACCTCCCGTTTTCCATTTTATCCACGGCCTCTCTAGCTTTTTCGACAAGGTCATCAAACTCCTCAGATCGAGAGGTATCGAAGGCACCACGCCCCGTTTGTACCCCTTTATCAAAAACATGTTCCGTATCGATGTGGTTGACCAAAGCTTTGGTGGCCTCAAGCAGCCGCAGGTACATCTCTTCCATCTTACTCCCCTTTCTCAGATCGAGGTTTCAGTGTTCAGGTTTAGAAAAAGGGTTTCAGGTGTCAGTGTTCAGGTGTCAGGGAAAAAACAAAGTACTGAAACCTGACACCCGACACCTAAAAAGTTGAGATTCTGGTGTTTGGAGTTTGGGATTTCATAAGTTCGCCTTACTCCAACACTCCTTAGGTTGATGGCTGCAAAAAAGACGGCCTAGCTTGACTACAACCAGGGAATGCAATCAGAACATATTGAATTGGAGGGAAAAAATGGCAACAAAGCGATTGACATTCAATTTTCCACCACACTTGATCGACCAGCCCGTCACTTATCAGCTCATTACAGAGCATAATCTGAAAGTGAACATCCTCAGGGCGAGAATTACTCCAAGGGAATGGGGTAGGCTGGTGGTGGAGATCAGTGGCAAGAAGAAGAACCTGGATGCAGGTTTGCAATTTGCCACAAATTTGGGACTGGAAATCAAACCTCTTGCCCAGGACGTCCAATGGCGTGAAGACAAGTGCATAGAATGCACCGCTTGCTCCTCTGTCTGCCCCACTGGAGCACTTTCAGTCGAAAGAAAAGAGATGCATGTCTCGTTTGACCATGAAAAATGCATCGCCTGTGAACTGTGTATCCCGGCTTGTCCTTACGAAGCCATGCAGATCAGCTTCTAGCCGAGGTGCAGGATTTGCGAAACACCCAGGGCGACTCCTGCCGCCCTGGGTGTTTTCAATATGGAAGAAACTTCTACAAAAGACTGGATTATGTTAAACTCTCGCCGTTGCTCGCTGTCCTAGCTGGGAAGAGCGATAAATTTCTAAGAGACCGAAAATCTTCGAAGGAATATGTATTCCCTGAAACTCAGTAACATCTGCAAACATTATACTGGAACCTTACTATTTAAGGACATCTCCTTTGAGTTGCGTCCGGGGGAGGTCCTGGCCATTACCGGGTGGAACGGTTCAGGTAAAAGCACCTTGCTCCGCATCATTGCCGGGCTGGTGAGACCATCATTGGGCAAGGTTGAAATGTTCATGGGAGATGAGCCCATACCCAAAGAATCGAGGCGTAAATTTCTCGGCATGGTGGCCCCCGCCTTGGCTCTGTATGACGAATTGACGGCCCTTGAGAATATGGATTTTTTTTGCAAAGTGCGTGGGATTGCTTATGACCGCGAAAGTTGCCTTAACATGATGGAGCGGGTTGGGTTGACCGAAAACGCCAATAAGACGTGCAGGAACTATTCGTCCGGCATGAAACAGCGGTTGAAACTTGTGCAGGCCCTCCTGCATAGCCCCCCACTGCTGCTTCTGGATGAACCTGGATGCAACCTTGACAGCAATGGGATGAAAATTGTTGAGGACATTATTCTGGAACACCGGCAGTTGGGAATGACTGTGATCGCATCCAATGAGAAGCGGGAGGTGGATTACGCAGAACGAGCCATTAACCTATCTGAATGAAGCCACAGCAATCTGGCTTAGAGATCTACGCGGCGAATTCAGGACGCGCTATGCGGTCAATTCCATCTTGATGTTCGCTGTGACCACCCTGGTGGCCGTGAGTTTCTCCATAGGCTCTTTCCGTATTGGAGAAGCGGAGAAGCCCTTTCTGTGCTCGGTGCTGCTGTGGATCATCCTGGTTTTCTCCGCCCTGTCCGGTCTTTCTCGCTCCTTTGTCAAAGAAGAAGAAGCAGGGACCATGGATGTACTCAAGCTCTCTGCCCGCCCCCAGGCGGTATTTTTGGGTAAACTGTTTTTTAACTTAACCCTTTTGGGAGCCCTACAGTTAATTATCGTGCCCCTGTTTATTCTTTTGATGAATTACAAGATAGCTTCTCCGGGTCTTTTTGCAGCCATGATCATCAGTGGCGGCCTAGGCCTGGGTGCCGGCACCACCATCGTCGCGGCCATGATAGCTCAAGCGAGCGCCCGGGGGGCGCTGTTTGCCGTCCTCTCTTTTCCGCTCCTTTTGCCCCTTATGATCACCGCCATCAAAGGGTGTGAAAGGGCCGCCGACGGCATGAACACCGCAGGCTGGCCAGAAGTTAGGATTGCTGTTGCTTATACAGTTATCATGATTATCATGTCGTTATTCCTGTTTCCCTTGATCTGGGAAGAGTAAGGGGCTTTGATCATATGATCATCAAAGTATTGTTGAGCATATGGATGGCCGTTATCATCAGCGCCGCTTTTTTGTACGCGGGAGCGGCCGCCGGTTTTCCTGGGCAGACTTCTCGAATCCTGTTCTTTCACGTTCCCCAGGCATGGATAGCCACGCTTTCCTTTTTGCTTTCCATGATCGCGAGCTGCATCTATTTGGCCAGACGAAGTGTCAAGACGGATCACTTGGCCTTATCAGCCGCAGAGCTGGGGTTACTTTTCTGCATACTTGCCACCGCAACCGGTTCCATATTTGCCAGAGCCACCTGGGGCTCATTCTGGAACTGGGACCCCCGCCAGACTTCCATCGTCATACTTCTGATGATTTATGGTGCTTATTTTGCCCTTCGCTCCGCTGTACCTGATCCTGAAAAAAGGCGGGTGTTTGCTGCGGTGTATTCGATCCTTGCCTTTGTGACCGTGCCTTTTCTGGTCTTTGTGGTGCCGAGGATTACGGCCTCTCTCCATCCTGAAAACACCATGAACCCCGCCAAACCGGGAATGGACCCGAAAACCTTGAAGGTTTTTTTGGGCTCGTTACTTGCGTACACCGGGCTGTTTGTCTGGATGCTGAGGTTAAAAATAAGGTTATTAAGATTGGAGGGTAGGCAAGAACCTGAATTTGTCATCAGTGAAAAATTAAAGCAAGAGGGAGAAAAAGGATGAAAGAAGGGTTAAACTTCGTCTTGGGTGTCAATCTGATCATATGGTTCGGCATAGCCTTTTATCTGTTCGTCTTGGATAGAAGGATCAGAAAACTGGAAAAAACCTCACAGGATGTATAAAGATGAAAAAGTCTTACGTCATTGGTGGTGTTGTCATTATTCTGGCCTTGGCCATGGCCATGTATTCCTTTAAATCCACCTTGACCAGTTATGTGAGCGTCAGTGAGGCCAAGGCAAGCAACCGGCCCGTGCAGGTGGCCGGCATCGTGGTGGCGGGCACTGACAGGTATGACCTGGACAGCAACAACTTGCTTTTTACTTTGCGAGAAGATGGCGGCGACGAGATGAAGGTGGAATATGACGGTCCGAGGCCTGGAAACTTTGACAATGTCAACAAGGTGGTAGCCATTGGTAAATACGAACCGAAAAGGAAGGTGTTTTTGGCCAGGGAACTGCTGGTCAAATGCCCCACGAAATACGAAGGACGGGTTCAGGGAGAATGAGCAATCTAGGTGAAATTACAATTTGGTTGGGACTCATTGCCATCGGCATCTCGTCTGGATGCTACTGGATCTTGAATTCCAGAGAAGATGACACATTGGCCTGGAATGTAGCTCGCTACAGCTTTACAGGTTTTGTGGCTTTTATGACCCTTGCCTCCATCTTATTGATGTTCGCCATACTCAAACATGAGTTTATCTACAGCTATGTGGTCAACTATTCATCTCGCGACCTCCCCTTGCAATATCTGATCAGCTCTTTCTGGGCCGGCCAGGAAGGAAGCTTCCTGCTGTGGGTCTTACTCGGTGCCTGGCTTGGTATCTTCCTTATGCATAAATCTGGGGAGATGGAGCCCCAGGTCATGTTCATTTACAACCTGAGCAATCTGTTTCTGACGATTCTTTTGATCAAGCAGAGTCCTTTCAAAATGCTCGCCGCCGCTCCTGCCGATGGTCAGGGGTTGAACATGCTCTTGCAGGACCCATGGATGGTGATCCACCCGCCCGTGATATTTCTGGGTTATGCAGCATTTACCATTCCCTTTGCCTATGCGATCGCCGCCCTCTGGCGGCGGGAATACGACAACTGGATAAGGCCGGCTTTGCCTTGGACGGTTTTCGCTTTTTTGAGCCTGGGTGCCGGGATCATCATCGGCGGCTACTGGTCCTATAAGGTTTTGGGCTGGGGAGGCTACTGGGGTTGGGACCCGGTGGAAAACGCATCCCTTCTGCCCTGGTTGGCAGGCGCTGCCCTGATGCACGGCATGATCTTGGAGCAGTCGCGGCGCAAATTGCGTAAAACTAATTTCATCTTGGCCGCTTTTTCGTTTCTCCTCGTCATTTACTGTACTTTTCTCACCCGCTCTGGAATTCTTGCTGATTTCTCGGTTCATTCTTTTCAGGATCTGGGCATCACCGGCTGGTTGGTTTTTTTCATGTTCGCGTTTTTGGCCATCTTCTTGTGGTTTTTCGCAACTCGCGTCAGAGAGATCCCCGTCTCTGAAAAGGGGGCTGCTTTCAGCTACTTTTCCAGGGAATTTGGCTTAATTGGCGCCATGATCATCCTTTGCCTCTCTGCTGTAATAATTGGCGTGGGGACATCTGCGCCTCTTATAACCAGAGTGCTTGAAAAAACCTCCAAGGTCTCCACTGAATTCTACGTGGATACGAATTTACCGCTGGCGCTTCTCATTGTGCTGCTGTTGAGCTTTGTGCCTTTGCTGGCCTGGGGGCAAAACGATTTTTCAAAACTCTCCCGCAAATTGATCTGGGCTTTGCTAGGCGCAGTGGTGTCAGGGATTATTACCCTTTATTACGGCTATCCGGGTATGGCCGTGCTGCTACTTTCGATTTTTGCCGGGGCTGCTGTGGGCATGAATCTGCAACTGGCCATAAAGCTTGTCCGAAAAAAAATCACCATGTCTGCTGGAGCCATTGCCCATCTGGGGGTGGGTTTAATGTTTTTGGGTATCATAGCTTCATCTGTCTATGATCGCTCTGAAAAGGTGCTGTTGCCACAGGGCACCATGGAGCCCACCCTGGGCTATGAGTTAAAATTCAGTGGCCCAAAGTTTGTCACAGAGCCAAGAGGGGTGCGTTTGGATCTTCCTGTGGATGTAAAGAAGGGAAACATTGAATTCACTGCCCGCCCCGATATCCGTTCCGAGAACAACCCGGACGGCCAGGGCATGCGTTTCAGCCGTCCCCACATTCGGCGGGGACTCGTTTCTGATCTTTACATATCCCCTGTGGATTTCAAGCCCGGCGAAGAGGAAAATCCTTCTGCCGGAAAACAGTTGGAGCTCAAAAAGCAAGAGAAAATTAAGATGCAAGACTACGAGATAACATTTGTTGGCTTTGACGTATCAGGCATGATGGGCCAAAAGGAAGGCCAGGATGTAAGCGTAGGGGCGGATCTGTTGGTTTCCTACAAGAGCGGAAACCCCGTAACCGTTAAAGCCATTATCACCAAGGGGCAAGAAGACTGGTCCGCAAGCCCGGCTAGACTGCCCGGACCGGTTGAGGCCTACGTCACCCTCACTCAGATACAAGCAAGCGCCGGAAGCATCGTCCTTGATTATCAGGGCCCTGCATCCGGCCAGGATAAAGCTGTTGAAAAGACTCCTCCTGCCTTCATTGCAGAGGTCAGCATAAAACCCGGCATGACGGTGCTGTGGCTCGGCGTCTTCCTGATCCTTTTGGGCGCCAGCATCGGTGTCGCTCGACGCTGGCCCCAATGACCTACCATCCTCTCCCTGCCTCATGGCTTGTGCGGATTCTTACCAGGCGTTTAACCTACGATGAGGATTTTCTACCCAACTCAATAAGTGAAGCTCTCTGACCAAAGGTTGGAGCTTCTAAGATCTTTCAAAAAATATCTCCTCCCCCTCAAGGGGGAGGATTAAGGTGGGGGTGAATCCCCATTTACCTTCCCCCCCTCACCCTAACCCTCTCCCCCAGGGGAGAGGGGATTAAGGAGACGCCATGCAGATCACGTTTTAACCGGTATGTCTGACTTCCGAACACCAGGGGCGACCGCTGACGCCCCCGATGTTTCTCTCGTCCTCTCTGCACG
>JAUVTM010000039.1 GCA_030601545.1 Syntrophobacterales bacterium | reverse complement strand
AGGAACCAAAACCTCTTCGGCTTCTTCTATAGGTTTCTTGAAAAGTTTTTCAGGATCATCAAGCAGCAAAGCTTGTTTGAGCACATCATCCATGTGCTCCACCAAAATCAGTTCCACGCCTTTCAAGATCTTGCCGGGAATCTCCTTGATATCTTTGGCATTCTCTTTGGGTATCAGAACTTTATTGATCAGGCCGCGGTGCGCTGCCAGCACCTTCTCCTTCAACCCTCCTATGGGGAGGACCCGGCCTCGCAGGGTTATCTCACCAGTCATAGCCAGGTCTTTGCGAACAGGTACCTTGAGCAGAGCAGAGGCGATAGCCGTTGCCATGGTAATTCCTGCCGATGGTCCGTCCTTGGGAATAGCCCCCTCGGGCACGTGGACGTGTATGTCCAGTTTCTTGTAAAAATTTGGGTCTAGTTCCAGAGCTGCAGCCCGGGAGCGCACGTAAGTAAGGGCGGCCTGGGCCGACTCTTGCATGACTTCGCCTAGCTTGCCGGTGATGGTGAGGCCGCCTTTACCGGGCATAGTCGCTGTCTCGATACCAAGCAGTTCGCCGCCAACCTCGGTCCAGGCGAGACCAATAGCAAGGCCTACCTCGTCTTTTTCTTCGGCCCGGCCGTAGTGGAATTTGGGTACCCCGAGATGCTTGCTTACACTTCTCCCGGTTATCTTGATTCTTGTATCCGGCCCATTTCTAACCACCTCTTTGGCCACTTTGCGACAAATGGAAGCTATTTCCCGCTCGAGATTACGTACGCCTGCCTCTCTGGTATAGCGGCGGATGACCTCATTGATGGCGCCGTCCGAGAAGTGGATGTTTTCTGGTTTCAGTCCATTGGCGTCGCTCTGCTTCGTGACGAGAAACTGTTTGGCAATGTTGAGTTTGTCAAACTCGGTGTAACCAGGCAAGCGGATGACCTCCATACGATCCTGTAGCGCCGGCGGAATGGAAAACAGTGTATTGGCAGTGGTAATAAACAGGACCTCTGACAGATCGTAGTCTACGTCCAGGTAGTGGTCGTTGAAAGCGAAGTTTTGCTCCGGGTCAAGTACTTCAAGCAGTGCCGCAGAAGGATCACCGCGGAAATCCATGCTCATTTTGTCAACCTCGTCCAGGCAGAAGACCGGATTGTTGGATTTGGCCTTGCGCAGACTCTGGATGATCTTCCCCGGCAGTGCTCCGATGTAGGTCCGTCGGTGCCCGCGAATTTCGGCCTCATCCCGCACACCGCCCAGCGATAACCGAATGAAGTTTCGCCCTAAAGCGCGAGCAATTGATTTGGAGAGCGAAGTTTTGCCGACTCCCGGGGGACCCACAAAGCAGAGGATGGGGCCTTTAATTTTTTTCACCAGCGCCTGAACCGCCAGATATTCCAGGATTCTCTCTTTCGGTTTTTCAAGGCCATAGTGGTCCTCTTCCAGGATTATAGAGGCCTGGTCTATGTCTAACTTGTCTTTGGTGCGCTCGTACCACGGGAGGGCGAGGAGCCAGTCGATATAGTTTCTCACCACGGTGGCCTCAGCAGACATGGGCGACATCAACTTGAGCTTTTTAAACTCCGAGCGAACTTTGCCAGCTGCCTCGCGCGCCATGCGTTTGCGTTTGATGCGTCTTTGTAACTCTGCGAGTTCGCTTCGAAAGTCATCCTTCTCGCCCATCTCTTTCTGGATGGCGCGCATCTGTTCATTCAGATAGTACTCCCGTTGGGTCTTTTCCATTTGCTTTTTGACCCGGCCTTTGATGCGCTGCTCCGTCTGAATGATCTCGATCTCGCCGCTGATGTACGCATAGAGCCTTTCCAGCCGGTCAAATTGCGAGATGGCTTCAAGCAGCTTTTGCCTGTATTCGATCTTGAACGGCATGTGCGAGGCTATAGTGTCGGCCAACCGCCCTGGTTCCTCAATGGAGGAAACCGAGAGAACCATCTCTTGGGAAATTTTCTTATTCAGCTTGGCGTATTTTTCAAAGGCCCGAACAGTGCTGCGCATCAAGGCCTCGATCTGAACATTCTGCTCAGTTTTCTCCTCGATTGCCTGCACCTGCACCATAAAAAAGTCATCGTTCGGCAGGAATTGCGCAATCTGGCCGCGTTTCTTACCTTCCACCAGCGCTTTCACCGTGCCATCCGGCAGACGGAGCAATTGCAGAATTGTCGCCACGGCCCCCGTCCGGAAGATGTCTTTTTCCGTGGGGTTGTCTGTTCTTGCCTTTTTCTGGGTGGCGAGAAAAATGGTTTTTTTCTGCCCCATGGCGTACTCCAGGGCCTTGATTGATTTTTCCCGACCAACGAAAAGGGGAGCGACCATGTTGGGAAAGATGACGATATCCCTAAGCGGTAGCAACGGATATTCGAGGAGCCCAAACTGGTCCTCTGCATCAACACTGTCGCGATTTTTCTTGAGCATACCCATCATTATCTCGTTCAGTGAAGAAAAGGCTACGCAGTAAAATGCGAGTAGCCTTCTCTAGGTTTTAAAAGCCGCACTATCTATTCTTGCGCCTCTATGTTTTTAGGCCGATTCTAAGGAGCCTTCATACAGCAGCAGTGGCGATTCCATGTTTGTTACTACCTCTTCACTGATAACGCATTCGCGAATATCTGGCTGGGAGGGAATCTCGTACATAATGTCCAGCATGATATTTTCGAGGATACTCCTCAGTCCTCGAGCTCCAGAATTCCGCTTCATGGCTTCACGGGCCACCGCTTGCAAGGATCCCTCAGTAAAACGCAAGGTCACATCTTCCATGCCGAAAAGCCTCTGGTATTGTTTTACCAGAGCGTTCTTCGGCTCAAGCATGATTGCCAACAACTCATTCTCAGTCAGTTCGTGTAGGGTTGCCACCACCGGAAGCCGTCCGACAAACTCAGGAATCATACCAAACCTGATCAGGTCTTCGGGCTGCACCTGCACGAGAATCTCGCCTAATTTGCGCTCTTCCCGTTTTCTGATCTCAGCGGCGAACCCCAGGGCCTTGACGCCGATGCGTGACTTGATTATGCCCTCCAGGTTGTTAAAAGCGCCACCACAAATAAACAGGATGTTCGTGGTATCAATCTTGATAAATTCCTGCTGGGGATGCTTCCGGCCTCCCTTGGGAGGGACATTGGCAATGGTGCCTTCCAGGATCTTCAATAGAGCCTGTTGCACTCCCTCACCGGAGACGTCCCGGGTAATGGAAGGGCTGTCCGCTTTGCGAGCGATCTTATCTATCTCATCAATGTAAACAATACCGCGGGATGTTTTGTCGACATCGTAGTCAGCCGCCTGAAGCAGATTGACAATAATGTTCTCGACGTCCTCGCCAACGTAACCCGCCTCAGTAAGAGTGGTGGCGTCGGCAATGGTGAAGGGAACGTCAAGGATGCGGGCCAAAGTTTGGGCCAAAAGCGTTTTACCGCATCCCGTCGGGCCGATCAAAAGAATATTGCTCTTCTGGATCTCCACCTCTTCCATCTCAGCCCGGGATTCAATGCGCTTGTAGTGGTTGTAAACTGCCACCGAGAGAATCTTCTTGGCCCTTTCCTGTCCGATAACATAGTCATCGATAGCCTCTTTTATATCGGCGGGTCTGGGTACGCTGCTTAACTTAGCAGCTTCTTCCTTTTCAAATTCTTCTGCAATAATGTCATTGCAAAGTTCTATACACTCGTCACAGATGTAAACAGTTGGACCAGCTATGAGCTTCTTGACCTCATCCTGGCTTTTTCCGCAGAATGAACAGACCAAATCTCCACCCCGGTCATCCTTCTTTCTCGTCATCTAATCCTCCTTAACCAACCAACGTCGCACAGGGGCCTTTCTTGTTCTCTCCTCGGGTGCCATGAATATTATAGCAGAAGAGAGGTTATATTCAATGGGTTCTCTAAGCACCCTTGCCCTTAGGAACTTTCTTGGGCCCCTTTTCCTTGGAGTCTTCCTCCGGAATCTCCCGCTCGAAGATAACCTTGTCAACAATACCGTATTCTCTCGCTTCCTCCCCGCTCAGGAAAAAGTCTCGATCGGTGTCCTTTTGAATCTTTTCAAGGGATTGGCCTGTATGACGAGACAGTATTTCGTTGAGCCTCTCGCGCATTCTCAAAATCTCTTTGGCCTGAATCTCAACATCGGTGGCCTGTCCCTGGAACGCTCCCAATGGCTGGTGGAGAAGAATACGGGAATGGGGCAAGGTAAACCTCTTTTCCTTTGCCCCTGCTGCCAGCAAGAGAGCACCCATGCTTGAGGCCTGTCCCAAGCACAGGGTTGCCACATCCGGTTTGATGTACTGCATGGTGTCGTAGATGGCCAGGCCGGCGGTGACCAGTCCTCCAGGTGAATTAATATAAAAGTTTATGTCCTTATCCGGGTCGTCAGATTCCAAAAAAAGCATCTGGGCTATAATCAGATTGGCCACCTCATCGGACACCGCCGCGCCCAGAAAAATGATGCGATCTTTGAGTAGCCTGGAGTAAATATCATAAGCACGCTCCCCGCGGCTGTTCTGCTCGACAACAATGGGTATCAGAGTCATGAACGTTCCTCTCTTTTACTTTTGTCTTCCCCGGGGCCAGAGGCCGCTTCCTCCACTTCTGTTATGTCCGCTTGATCCCGGAGAAAATTGATTACCTTTTCCTCCAACAACTGACGTTTGTAGGGTTCCATCAAATTACTATTCTTGTAAAAATCTCTCACTTGTTCATACGATTGGTTCATATCCTTTGCGGATGTGTGCAGCCCCTGGTCAACTTCCTCATCTCCGATCTCAAGGCTTTCCTGATGAGCAATTTTTTCCAGGAAAATAGTGGTTCGCACCCTTCTTTCAGCAACGTCTCGATTGCGCTCTGTGAAGGTTTCTTCATCCATTCCTGCCTGCTCTAGGGTGAGATTTTGGGCTGATAGGCGATAACGGATGGTGTCCAACATTCTCTGCAATTCCTGTTCCACCATGCTTTGGGGAACATCAAAAGGATTGCGGCTGATCAACTCATCCAGGATTTGCGTCCAGACTTCCGCATCTATTTGGTTCCCTTTGCTGCTTTCCAATTCCTGGCGTACAGCAGTGCGCAAATCTTTAAGACTATCAAAATCACCAAGGTTCCTGGCAAACTCATCGTCCAGCTCCGGAAGCCCCTGCTCTTTAAGATCCTTGATCTCCACTTGAAAGGTGGCATTCTTGCCGGCGAGATTTTTGTTGCCATAGTCAGGAGGAAAGGTGACCTTGATTTCTCTTTGCTCACCCTTGCTGGCACCAATAAGTTTGGTTTCGAACTCGGGGTTGAAACGGTTACCACCCACTTCCAGGTGAAAGCCCTTGGCTTCACCATCGGGAACCGGCTTGCCCTCAGCGAAGGCCTTGAAATCAAGGACCACGTGGTCTCCTTGTTGAATGGGGCGCGGTTCCTCAAGGGATTTGAGATAAGAGTTCGCTTGTCGACGCAACTCGAGTTCAGCGTCAACTTCTTCCTCATTGACAACCAGTTGCTTTCTCTGAGCCGGTATCTTTTTATAATCCTTGACAACGACTTCCGGTCTCACCTCCACGGTAAATGAATAGCGGAATGGCTCACCCTCCTGTAACGGTTCTCTGTCAAGGTCAGACTGCGCAACAGCCTCAATATCAGTTTGTTCCAGGGCTTCCATTAAAGTCTCGTTGACGAGCTCTAAGCCCACCTCATGGTTGACCTGATCCGCATACTGCCGCTTGAGAATTGCCAACGGGACCTTGCCGGGGCGAAATCCTCTAACCTTCGCAGTGCGATTAAGCTGGCGGTAAGCCTTCTTGAGGTGACGAGTCACCTTTTCTTCAGGGAGCTCTACATGCACCTTTCGTGCAGTCTGACTAATTTCTTCAACGGAAATCTTCATTTGACTATGGTCTACTCCTCGAACACCATATAGCTTGAAAAGACCCCAGCTTGAACTCCTAAACTGTGGTAGCAAGAGCCTCCAGGCAACACATCTCCACTAGCCCGACAATATAATCATAGTAAGTGGTATCTGGCAACCCTTTGCAATTACCGCTGGTGCGAGAGGGGGGATTCGAACCCCCACGCCCGAAGGCGCTGGACCCTAAATCCAGTGCGTCTGCCAGTTCCGCCACCCTCGCATCAATTTGAAAATCAATAATAATCAAGGGGTTTTGCAAATGCAAGCCCCTTTTTCCATATCCTTCAGACTTGCCAATATTAGTCGTTTTTGGCCACTTTTTGCGGTTCGTATGGCAGAAATAAGGTACAATCTTTTCTCTTGCCTCAGTAAATTCAATTGAGTAATCTGTTTGAAGATGAAATCTTTCTGTACTAAGGGATTCCGGGCTAGACGATTGAACAAACAGAAGCACCCATCTTTGCGGTCTCGAGACACCAATTGATGAAATATGCGGGTTAGAGAGTCTCGTCGTTATTATTGCAGTAATCCACAGAATAGGAATAGCTGCAGAGTTATTTTGCTCTGAGAGGAGACAGCTGTATGAGTAAAAAAACAAAAAAGGCAGCGTGTATCTTTGTATCTCTGTTGCTGTTGAACTTGACGTTCGCCAGCTCAACATTCTGTCAACAGCTGTCCATTAAAAAACAAAAAGATGGGAGTATAAAGATAGAAAGTACCCCCACAAAGGTGAAGGCACGCATTGCAAACATGGTCTATTGTAGGACAATTGACGAGCTGATCAAAGAAGAGAAAAGTACGCTCAACAAACTCATATCTGAAAACAGGTATGGAGAGGTTAAAGACTCTATAGAAATTATTGAGGGTCTACGGGAATTAAAAGTACAGAAATGTAAATAGATATTGTTGCAACACTTCTCCTGAATTCCTTAATATAAACAAACCGGTTTGGCTCCACTGATATGAACGGTCAAGAAGGATGAGAAAGAAAAAATCACCACTGCGGGTACTAATGGCCATTTCGGAGGTTGCGCCTTTTGCCAAGACCGGGGGGCTTGCCGACGTGGGCGGTGCTTTGCCCCTTGCTTTGAGCAAGCTAGGCTGCCAAGTGCGAATTGTAATGCCTTTCTATAACCGCTTCGTCGAGGAGTTAGCGGCGGCAGACCCTGTGGTGGAGAACATGCCGGTGGAGTTAGGCTCCCAGGTGATTGACACTGATGTCTATCGCGGTCAACTCAACGATACCATAGAAGTCTACTTCATCCGCCGGGATGAATTCTTTGACCGAACCTATCTCTATGGAACCCCAAAAGGTGATTATTTCGATAATTTCCAGCGATTCACCTACTTCTGTAAAGCTGCACTGTCTTTATGCCGCGCCGTGCAGTTTCAGCCTGACATCGTTCACTGCCATGACTGGCAGAGCGGCTTGATCCCCGCTTACCTGAAACACTTGGTTGCAGCTGAGGACCACTTGGCCGCAACGGTGAGTATGTTTACCATACACAACATCGCATATCAGGGGCAGTTTGCTGCAAAGCTATTCCCGCAGACCGGGTTGCCTGGACGTTTTTTCAGTGTGGATGGCATGGAATTTTGGGGCGGGATTAACTTCATGAAGGCGGCCATAGTCTGTGCCGATATCATTACCACAGTAAGCCCTCGCTACAGCGAGGAGATCCAGACCAAGGAATACGGACAAAAGCTGGAAGGCGTTCTTCAAATGCATCACCATAAGCTGCACGGAATTATAAATGGTGCCAACTACGAGGAATGGAATCCCGAAAGCGACCCGTATATCGCCGCCAACTACTCTCGGGAGAACCTCGAAGGCAAGTACATGTGCAAGCTGGACCTACTGCGCACGGTAAAGCTTCCGGAAAGACTCATGAACAGGCCTCTGCTTGGAGTTATTTCCAGATTGGCAGACCAGAAAGGTTTTGACCTGTTGGCGGCCGTTATGGATAAATTTATGGCTCACGACCTGGGCCTGGTCATTCTTGGTATTGGGGAAGATAAGTACCACACGATGCTGGCCGCTTTCGCCGAGCGTTATCCAGAAAAAATCGCAGTACGGCTGGAGTTCGATGAGAGGTTGGCCCACAAGATCGAGGCTGGCGCGGATATGTTCCTGATGCCGTCTAGATATGAACCCTGCGGCCTGAATCAGATGTATAGCCTGCGCTATGGCACCGTGCCGATCGTGCGGGCCACCGGCGGCCTGTACGACACCATCACCCCCTTCAATCCCACGAAAGGCAAAGGTGTTGGCTTCCGATTCACCAGTTACGAACCCGAATCATTCTGGCACGCCACCAAAGCAGCCCTCGATCTCTTTCCCCAAACCGAGACCTGGCGGCAAATTATGAAGAACGGCATGGCCATGGATTTCAGTTGGCTGTCCTCTGCCCAACAATACTTAAAGCTTTACGAAAAGACGGTGGCCAAGAAGAAGCGGGCAGGGGGCAGCAAGCAGCAGGCAGGGGGCAGCAAGCCGCAGGCAGATGACACAAGACAGAGGGGCAAAGCATAGGAAACCTACGGTACGGTTTTTGAGAACTTCCTAATGGCTGACTTTAGTCACTTTAGCTCACTTTAGTTCATTTTAGGCATTTTAGGCATTTAACTTAAAGAGGAAGGTGGAAATGACTCCCAAACGAATTGTTTTCCTGGTTCTCGGATTGCTGTTTGCAACGTTCATTATTCAGAATTCTGAAGTGGTGCAGGTGAAGTTTCTCTTCTGGGGCACACAGGCATCTCGGGCTCTTATTCTGCTGGGGGCTTTCATCCTGGGTATCATAGTGGGCTGGGTGTCTGGACGGATGACGAAGAAAGGAGAATCATCGCTGGCGCGTACTGGGAAATAACCTCTGACCAGTTGCATCTAGTAGTAGAACCGAGCATGCCCACTGGCTCCGGAGTCCTCTGCAATCAACATAGGGCTCAGTGGGAGTCGCCCTTGGAGATAAACTCGTATGGAACTTGGCATTGAAGCGCAAGCATTGTGGCTGCTGATAATTGCAGCAGCCGTTGCCATGTTCACCAAATACATTCGGCTGCCGTACACTATCGCCTTGGTAGTCGTAGGCATAGCGATGGGGGCACTTGATCTTCTGCCGCGGATGCTCCTGACCCCGGAATTGGTCTTTCATATCTTCCTGCCAATCCTCCTCTTTGAAGCAGCATTTAACATAGACATACTTGATCTCCAGAAAAATGCTCGTTCCATTGCCATGTTAGCCTTGCCGGGTGTGCTTCTAGCCACCACTGTCACTGCTGTTGTTACCTATTCCGGGTTTCAGTTGTGGGATGGGGGCCCAGACTTTACCTGGGGGCATGCGCTCCTTTTTGGTGCCATCGTCGCAGCCACCGATCCCATCTCGGTGTTGGCTCTTTTCAAAGAACTTGGAGTAACACGGCGGCTCTCGCTCATAATCGAGGGCGAGAGCATCTTCAATGACGGCGTGGCTGTGGTGCTTTTTGGAGTTCTTCTGGGAATGGCCCAAAGTGGCGATTTCAATCTCCTCTCTGCTGGGCGCCAAGTTGTCGTGAGCGTGGTTGGGGGAGGTGGGATCGGAGTGCTCCTGGGCCTGGCCATGGCCAAGGTAATGAGTTTGGTGGACGACCATCTCATTGAGATCACTTTGACCACTATTCTCGCTTTCAGTGCTTACCTGCTAGCAGAGCACTTGCACATTTCCGGGGTGATGGCGGTCATAGGGGCCGGTTTAATGACCGGTAATTACGGTACTAAGTGGGCCATGTCACCCACGACCCGAGTTTCAGTGAGCGATTTCTGGGAATATGCAGCCTTTATGGTAAATTCCGTTCTTTTTCTCATGATCGGCATAGAAGTGAAAATAATTCACTTTGGGCCACTCTGGGTAGCTGTGCTGCTAGCGGTGGCGGCCATGATCTGTGGGCGAGCCGCCGCAGTGTTTTGCACTGCGCCCCTGATTGGTAAAGTGGATAAGCCTCTACCGGGAAGCTGGCAGGGAGTGCTTTTCTGGGGCGGTATTCGGGGAGCCATTTGCATGGTACTCGCCTTGAGTTTGCCCACAGACCTGCCCCTACGTCAGCTTTTGATGGCCATGATTTTTGCAGTGGTAATTTTTTCCCTGCTGGTCCAAGGATTGAGCATCAAGATAGTGCTCCAGAAGCTAGGGCTGATTCGAGGCGATTCTCAACAATCTTATGAAACAAGGAAAGGTGAAATCTACGCCTTAGGCCGGGCGCAGTTGGAGCTAGATCAAATGGTTGGCCGCGGGCTTCTGTCCCAAAGCAACTACGAACTCCTGGCACCGCGTTTGCAGGATCGAGTGAAAAAACTGCATATGGATTTGGAGAAAGCTGCGGCCGATCATCAAAATGCGGTTTCAGAAGAATTGCACCTGGCTGAAGAACGGTTACTCTATGCTGAAAAGGACGGAATCAAGGAGGCTTACCTGGCGGGGATTATCTCGGAAAAAGTCATGAAAAAACTTCTGAGTCAAGTTGACGAGGGACTCTTCTCTTTAGAGACATCAACAAAAAAACGTGGTGCTTCCACTGATCCCAAGGAGAGTGTGTGATGAAAAATGAAAAACTGCTGAAGGCTTGGGATCAGCTAGTAAGAACGCTGAGCCAGAAGGAAGGGTTGAGCGGCGATCAGGCAGTAGCGCATGTGAAAAAGCATTTTCCTGAGCTCTACGAGCTTTATAAGGAAGCGAAGAGACCAAGGAGAGTCAAAACCTCAGACTAGCTTATCCCTCCATTCCGCACGGCGCCACAGAGCGCATGCCCTAACTGGGCAGTAAGCACTGGGCACTACTTCTCCGACAGGACCCCGTCCGTTTTTCATGCCGACGGCCTACTGTTTACCGCCTACTACTTACCGCAGCTGCCTGCTGTCAGCTGCTCACTGCCTCCTGAGTACGGGTCTCGACTCCACGAGACGAATGCAGTATCATTTGCTCCATGAAAGTGATTATTCTTATTCTCTATCTGTTTTTTTTCAGTGTCTCCCTTGGGCTCAAGTGGTTGAACATCAAGTACCTCAAAGAAAAAGGCCATCAAGTCCCTGCTGAATTCTCCAAAGCCATTGATGCTGAGACCTTACGAAAAACCATATCATACACGGCTGAAACCAGCAGGCTAAGTACTGTCTTGTCGCTGCTCAATAACCTTTTCGTGATTGTTTTTCTGTTCGGGGGATTTATCACCATTTACGATGGCTGGGTTGCTTCCCTCTCCAAATCCTTTGTCGTGCGGGGTGTGCTTTTTGTACTGGGTCTCCTGTACGCTGGAGCCATTTGCAGTATTCCCTTCAGTCTCTACAAGAATTTCAACATTGAGAACCGCTACGGCTTCAATACCATGACAGGTCGGCTCTGGCTAAGCGATTTGGTGAAGTCCACTGTCATCTCCACCGTGCTCTCGGCGATTCTGGTTACGGCTGCCCTTTTTCTTGTCCGCTTCAGCCCAGGGTGGTGGTGGCTGTGGGTGTGGGCTGTTTTCCTGCTCTTTAGCATCTTTCTCATGTACATCTCGCCTTATGTTATCGAACCGCTCTTTTTTAAATTTGAACCGGTGCAGACTGAAGGACTAGAAGCTGAGATCAGGGCGCTGGTTGAAAAAGTAGGGATCAAGGTGAAGAATATTTTTCAGGTTGATGCTTCCAGACGTAGCCTCCACTCCAACGCTTACTTCTCTGGAATCGGCAGGGTAAAGCGGATCGTGCTTTTCGATACCCTTCTGGAAAGTATGACTCACCGGGAAATAGTGGCGGTCCTAGCACACGAGGTGGGGCATTGGAAGAAGAAGCACGTGATGAAAAGAATCATCCTGACCGAGATAGTGGCCCTGGGAGCAATCTTCCTTGCTTACAGATTGCTTGGTTGGGAGGGGTTGCCAGGAATAATCGGGCTGGAGCAGGGCTCGTTCTACGTGCGAGTTTTCATACTTGGATTTCTGAGCTCGCTGTTAATGTTTCCCTTGACTCCAGCCTTGAGCCTTCTCTCTCGCAAGCATGAATGGCAAGCGGACAAATTTGCCTGTGAACTCACAGGAAGACCGCTCGATTTGGCGGAGGCTTTGATAAAGCTTTCCAAGGAAAATTTGGCCAATCTCCACCCTCATCCCCTCTACGCTGCTTTTTACTACAGCCATCCACCAGTGGTGGAGCGAGTAAGGAGGCTGCAGGGAAAATCCACTGCCGCAGCAGGCGATGCGTAAAAATGCTCCAGCG
>JAUVTM010000312.1 GCA_030601545.1 Syntrophobacterales bacterium | reverse complement strand
GACACCCGACACCTGAAACCCTGAGACTTAGTGCTTGGAATTTGATACTTTGCAATGCTCCATTGACTTTGACTACGATTATATATCTTGAGGTAAACCTAGAGCTGACAGGTCTATTTGCTAACCCGATTGCGTCCCTTTTTCTTGGCGCGGTAGAGAGCTTGGTCCGCCGCCTGGATCACCTGGGCCGGACTACCATATCGTTCGTTCCGTTCAGCTACCCCGATGCTTATGGTGACCTTGACTCTTTTTCGAGGTCCCCCCACCCTTTTCGGGTTCTCCGGCTTCTTGCGGCGTCGATCACCACCGCGCACTATAAATCGGGTCTTTGCCAGTTCTTTTCTCAAGCGTTCAAGATGGGGGGTAGTCTCGCTAACGGTCTTTCCCGGAAAGACAACAGTGAACTCCTCACCACCGTAACGGTAGGGCTTACCCCCGCCAGAGACCTGGGCGAACCTTGAGGCTACCAAGCGGAGAACCTGGTCACCAACATCGTGCCCGTACCGGTCATTGAACTTCTTGAAAAAATCTATATCAAGCATTGCCACGCTATAGTTGCCCGTTAGTTTGAGAAGGGCCTCGTCCAAAGCTCGCCTTCCAGGGATCCCGGTCAGTTCATCGCGAAATGCCATGCTGTGAGAGGTCTCAATCACTGAGATGACGAGTACGAGTCCCGCGGTGGCGAAGTAGATGGTGGAGAAAGGCCCAATTTCACCTACGGCGAAAGCCAGAAACACCGATAGCAATGCCCAGAAAAAACCATTCTCAATAACGGTCTCGTGTCGGATAAAATGAATAGCGAGAAGAAAAAACGCAGTCCCGAATGCCATGAGAGCAGGCAGGGCCAAGGAGAGACGAGAAAGCAAATGTGCTTTCGCCAACGAGTAGTTGAGAAAACCAGCCAAACCAAGCTGCGGGAAACGACAGATCAGGTAGACTACTACTGCTTGTGACAGAATGAAGCTCAACCGCACGATACCGTGTACGGTTACAATCCCCCGCTCCTGCATTGAGGAGAGGGCTATAAGATTCAAGGGAAGCAGAAAAGCGACAGTGTTGTAGAGGGATCGTCCCATCCCCACTGAGGAAAGACTGCCAGCGGAGAAGTACAGTAATGCCCTGTCAGCAAGTGCCAGAACCAGAATGGCGAACACCAATCGGCTGCGGTTGAAACGCCAGCCGAGCAACAGGCCTGCAGCTGCTACTGTATAGGGGTAAATGTGCACTAAAGCAGACAAGGATTTGTCCAGCGTACCCATGTATAACAGGATCGCCATGGTAAAAACCACAAGTCCACCGGGTACGAAAAGTGAGAACAGAGTTCGCACAACAACTGAGTTCACCGCGCTAAACTCCTTTTATGAAAGAACCGGTGCAGGGTACCACCACCTCGCCAACAACATTACGGGACCAGAGGAATCTGGAACTGGTGGGGAGGATTGCAATCCGCATGCCGGAGAGGCGAGGCAGTAATCAGAGGTCAGAGGTCAGATGTCAGAGGACAGAATTTCGGATTTCGGATTGCGGATTTGTCCTTCGGACTCCCACCCTTCGGGCGGGTTCCCGGTTTCGGATTTTTCAATTGAAGACTGTGTCACAGTGCGTCATCCCGGCCAAGTCTCGCAGAGCGGGACGCGAGCCGGGATCCAGGAAGAATTAGACTATATACAAATCTCGTTGGATTCCGGATCTCGTCCGCGTAGCGGACTCGTCCGGAATGACGGTTTCTACGGTTTCAACGACTTCTACGGCTTTTACGATTTACCGTTTACCGTTTACCGCTCACCGCTTACCGTTTACCATTTACTATTTTGACAAATTAACTAATTTCGGGAAAATACGGCTGATCCTTGACAGCTGGCTCTGTCCATGGATAGTTTGGAGAGACTCTTCTTCAGGAGGTGGATCCTTCAATGCTCAGTCGCGAATATATCTTCCAAGAAATTCTTGAGCAGGAAAGAATCGCTGCCTTGCACCATACGCTCCCGGTGATGGACTGGCCTGCTGCGCCGGGAAAAATTATCATCAGCGGCTCGGGGGATTCTCACTGCGCTGCCTTATTTGGCCACTGGCTGTTGGAAAAGAAGCGTGGTCAGGTCTCAGGGCTACCCTCTCTGGAAGCCAGCCAAACCGCCCAATACTTGAATTCAGGGGATCTCTTTATCGGCATCAGTGTCTCCGGCCGTACCGCACGGGTGTTGGAGGGAGCAAAACGGGCTCTGAGCGCGGGCGCACCGGTGGTGGCAGTGACCGATAATCTGCAAAGCCCCCTGGCACAACTGGCAACTGTGGCATGGCCTATCCACGCCTCACCTGCAGAGGAACTCCACCAGACAAACTATAAA
>JAUVTM010000224.1 GCA_030601545.1 Syntrophobacterales bacterium | reverse complement strand
GATGAACGCTGAACTTCTGAAAGAGACAGAGGGGCGCGTCGGGTTCAAATTTTTTTCTGGCTTCGCGTTGGGAGATGAACGGGATATATTCAGAAAATTGCGTATTGGGCTAATTCATGCTGCGACCTTTACCTCCACCTTTCTCGCTAACATCAACCCCGACATGCGGGCGCTTCAGTTCCCATTTCTGTTCAGGAACTACCAGGAGGTCGGCTACGTTTTAAATAAAATGGTCGGGGATTTCGACCAGAGCTTTTCCAGACGTGGATACCAAGTGCTGGGCTGGTCAGAAGTCGGTTTCATTTACGTTATGACCACGGTCCCCATTACCAGAGTTGAGGACTGGAAAGGAAAAAAGGTTTGGAGTACGACCAATGCACCCATGGCCAACGCCGTCTTTGCCAAAGCTCAGGTCTCGCCGGTTACTGTGGGTGCGCCGGATGTGCTGGTAGCCTTGCAGACCAACCTCCTGGAGGCAGTTTACAACTCGCCTTACTATGCCCTGGTGACTCAATGGTACACTCGAATCAAATACATCACCGATGTGCCGCTCTCCTACGTTGGCATCGGACTGATTATTAGCAGCAAAACTTTTTCGCGACTTTCTCCCCAGGATAAAGAAACCACCATAAGGGTCTGTAGGAAATATCTTCGCCTCCTCACCGAGAAAACCAGAAAAGACAATCAACAGGCCCTGGAACTTATGCTCAAACGGGGGGTCAAGAAAATAACCATTGAACCTAATGAACTTAACCGTTTCAAGGAACTGCTGGATCAGGCCATGGCTGATGTTGATCCAAAAGTTCTCCCCAGGGACACCCTCCGGAAGGTCAGGAAAACGCTTGAGGAGTACAGGGCGAGCAAGGGTGAAAGTCCGTGAGCACATCATTTTCCAGTTACCTAAAGAGAACGACCCAGTTTCTAGGTAGTCTGGAGAAATGGGTGCTTGTGCTCCTCCTTGGTTTTCTTGCCGCTTTCGCCGTAGCGCAAGTTATCTTGCGCAATTTTTTCTCCTTCGGCCTTGTTTGGGGTGATGATCTGCTCAGACACGGTGTGCTGTGGATAAGTTTCCTGGGAGCAGCCAGGGCCACCCTGGAGAGAAAGCACATACGTATCGACCTGCTACCAAGAGTCCTGCCGGCCCGTCTAAGTTTCATGGCAGACCTTATGTGTTGTCTTATTTCCTTTGTTGTGTGTCTTCTCCTTCTCTGGGCCTCCTGGAACTTTGTCCAGGGTGAACGGTTGGCCGGAGATATTGCCTTTGCCTCCATTCCATATTGGTGGTTGGAGCTTATCTTTCCCATCAGTTTTGCCCTGATGGCTTTCAGATTTGGCTTCAGCTGTATCAGCGGGCTTATTCGGCAACCGGAAGGGGTGGAGAGATGAAAGCATTGTTGACCCTCCTCCTCGTATTCGCAGCGCTATCTGGTGCCCCTCTCTTTGTGGTCATCTCCGCTGTCGCTTTGCTCTGGTTCTATTTTATGGGGATCGACCTCTCCATTGTGATCATTGAAATGTACCGTCTGGCCTCCAATCCTCTTCTCATCGCCCTCTTGTTTTTCGCCTTCGCCGGGTATGTGTTGGCGGAAAGTGGCGCCGGTAGACGACTGGTAAAACTCTCCACGGCAATCTTTGGTTGCGTTCGTGGCGGCCTCGCTGTGGTTGCCCTGCTGTCGTGCGCTTTTTTCACCGCACTTACGGGGGCCTCCGGCATCACCATCGTCGCCCTAGGGGGATTCCTGCTGCCGGCCCTGCTGGAAGATAGATATCCGGAAGACTTCTCGCTCGGACTGCTTACCAGCTCGGGCAGCCTCGGCCTTCTATTTCCTCCGAGTCTGCCCATGATCATTTACGGCGTTGTCGCCAGCGTCAGCATCCCCCAGCTGTTCCTTGCCGGCCTTATACCCGGTGTCTTTCTGATTGTCCTGCTCTCCATATACAGCATGTATAAAGGGGTCCGGGGCGACTGTAAAGTCATCAGCTTCGATTTCCAGGAATTCATCGGTACTTTCCGGGAGACAATCTGGGAGATATTGCTCCCTGTGGTGGTTTTTGGTGGAATCTACAGTGGTTTCCTGGCGGTGAGCGAAGCAGCAGTGGTTACCATGGTCTATGTTCTCCTGGTGGCCCTGCTCATCAATAGAGACGTGAAGCTCAACCAAATGCCGACGATCGTTGTTAAGACTGTGGTAATGGTTGGCAGTATCATCATCATTATGGGTGCAGCCCTCGCCTTCAACAGTCTTCTAATTGATCAGCAGGTACCCAGCAAAATCTTGCTCTGGATCCAGAGCCACGTGGAGAGCAAGTTCGTTTTTCTGATTATGTTAAACGTCTTTCTACTGCTGGTAGGGTGTGTGCTAGATGTCTACTCCGCTTTAGTGATCGTGGCACCGCTTATTGTCCCTATAGCCCAGGGCTACGACATCAACCTCCTCCACCTTGGCATCATCTTCCTCACCAACCTTCAGATCGGCTACTCAACCCCACCCATAGGGATGAACCTTTTCATCGCCAGCCTCAGGTTCGAGAAGTCCATCCTCCGTCTCGGCGCTGCTTCCCTGCCATTTCTGGGCATCCTCCTTGTGGCTCTGCTCATCATCACCTATATCCCTAGCTTGAGCCTTTTCCTGGTCAGATAGTGTCATGACGAAGCCTTTTTCCATGGATAAGTTGCTCGCCAAAATCAAACAATTCTTGGTTTAATGAAATCGAGTCTAGAAGAGATCAAATCTCCGTTCGACAAATGTATTTCAATTAAAAATGGTTAGCTGCAAAAATGGGGAAAGTCCTGGTTTTTTTCACACTTGACTCGGCTACTTTTCTGTGTTAAGGGAGTGACCTGAGTGTTCAAGTCGGTTGGGCTTCCGAGGATTTTTTCCTTTGCCAGAGTGGCGGCCCGGAGCTTGAAACAAAACTTATTGAGGAGGTCAAGGCAGTGGCAGAAGGAACAGTTAAGTGGTTTAGTGAGAAGAAGGGGTATGGCTTCATTGAGCAAGACGAAGGTGGGGATATATTTGTCCATCACTCCGCCATCAACATGCCCGGTTTCAAAATTCTTTATGAAGGTGACCGCGTGAGCTTTGAAGTGGGAGAGGGCACCAAAGGCCCCGCCGCCCAGGACGTCACGAAGCTTTAGCTGGCAGGAACTCGTTTATCAAGGGCATCTCATCTGAGTAAGATGAGATGCCCTTTTTATTAAAGTACAAAAAAAGCCTCTTGAAGAGGCTCACGTGCACTATCTTCAAGAGGCTAAAAATTATCGCTGGGCCAGAGGTGATCCTGACTAAGAGATTGATCTACTCTATCTCACCACATCCTTCAAAGCCTTTCCCGCCACGAACTTGGGAACCTTCCGGGCCTCGATAAAAATTTGGGCGCCGGTCTGAGGATTCCTCCCTTGCCTTGCCTTTCTTTCTTGAACCTTGAAAGTTCCGAACCCTACCAGTGTGACTGCGTCACCCTTTTTCAATGCATTGGTGATCGTCGAGAAAACACTGTCTACTGCAGCCTGGGCCTCTTTTTTTGTTTTGACTACCTTGGCTACCTCGTTAACCAGATCGGCCTTGTTCATGTCGTCCTCCTTTGTTGAAGGCAGTGCGGCATCTTAATCCGAGACGTATACAGGGCTGTGGCCGGTTTGTCAATAGTGGGCTAGGGTGACAAGTAAGGAACTT
>JAUVTM010000049.1 GCA_030601545.1 Syntrophobacterales bacterium | reverse complement strand
GTTCCGGCCATGGGTTACAGTCAGGAGCAGATGTACGACCTTGAACTCACCATCAATAATGCAGAGTGCGATCTGGTGCTCTTCGCGACCCCTATTGATCTACCGAAGTTGTTGTCCATAAACAAGCCCTCCCTCCGGGTGCACTACGAATATCAGGACCATGGCAGTCACACTTTGGAGGAGTGCCTGATAAGGAGATTGGCGGCTTTGAAAAAGTGAGACCCTGTCACGCAAAGTCGCTAAGGACAGAAGTCAGCAAACAGTTGACAAATGGCAACAATGGACAAACAAGAGAAACAAACCCTCTTGATCGCGCTGGGGGGCAACGCCCTGGTTCGAAAGGGACAAGTGGGTACCATTGAAGAGCAGTTTGAGAATCTGAAGGTCCCCATCAGTCAGATTGCCAGGCTCTCACGACAGTATAAGATTATCATCACCCACGGAAACGGGCCTCAGGTGGGAAATCTCTTGTTGCAGCAGGAAAACTGCACTGAGGTACCCCGTCTTCCCCTGGAAATCCTGGTGGCACAAACTCAGGGGCAGATCGGTTACATGATCGAATCCAGTTTGGACACGGCACTCATGGAGTTGGGCGTTTGGACCAAACAGCTCTTGATCACCTTGATTAGCTACGTGGTGGTGGATGAGAGGGATCCTGCCTTTCAAAATCCCACAAAGCCCATTGGACCGCTTCTCAGCCGGGAACAAGGCAAAGACCTGCCCTATCCCACCCGAGAGGTTCCGGGAGGATTACGCCGCGTGGTAGCCTCGCCAAAACCGGTAACCGTGGTGGAAAAACGAGAGATCAAAAGGCTTGTCGGTAAAGATTTCATCGTTATTTGTTGTGGGGGAGGGGGGATACCGGTCATCCGGGAGGGGCGAGCCTTTCATGGCGTCGATGCGGTCATTGACAAAGATCTGGCCAGTGCCAAACTGGCCGAAGAGATTCGAGTAGATGTCTTCCTGATTGCTACCGATGTGGAAGGAGTTGCCCTGGGTTACGGCGGACCGGATCAGAGATTTCTGCGAAATATGACCCTGGCGGAGGCCGCACAATATAAGGCAGAAGGTCATTTCCCCCCCGGTTCCATGGGGCCCAAGATCGAGGCAGCCGTGCAGTTCATCAAAAAACGCGGAAATAGGGCCGTGATTACTTCCATCGGGGCGATTGAATCGGCAGTAGCAGGAACTGCCGGTACGGAGATTGTGGGAGATGTAAAGACTGAAACGAAATGGTAGATGCGAACTGATAAGAACTCGCTTTCGATAGGGGGAAGTAAAGGATCAGATCAGGAGGGAATAGTATTCCTCAATATGTTGTGACAGATCCTTGTCGTCGCGAGGTGCATATCACTTGCCAAGATGTAAACTTTTCAAAGATTTAAGATATGATATGGGTATGGCAAGGTTTCGGAGAGGTCCAGAAGTTTACAGTTACAGCAGAATATGCATTCCTGACTGAATTTCTAACACCACAATATGTCGTCATTTTCCTGTCGCCACGGCTGGTATGACCACAGTCACCTTCGTACCACGGTGTGGGCGAGATAGGTCTCCTTCATCAGTCACTGTGACGTAACCCGCACCCTCACCTCCGGAATCTATCCACCTTCTGAAAAACTCTTGTATACGATCTCAATCCACTGACTCGTTTTGAGAAGTCCATTTCCCCACATTGCCCACTTTTTCGGCAGCCCTTCGGCCTGTATCTGTCTCAAATTCTTGCCTGCGGCCATACGCTGATTAATGATTTTCGTGGTCTCCACCAGCATCTCATGAAATGCCTTGAGATCCTTAATATCCGATAGTGGCCCATGCCCTGGTATGATTTTCACATCCCTGGGGAGTCTGTCCAGGATTGACTCTACGTTTTTTATGTAGCCTTTAACATCGCCCCCGGTACCTAGATCCACAAAAGGGAACATCCCCGAAAAGAGCAGATCTCCAATATGGACCACATTTGAGCCCGTGAAGAAGATTACACTGTCGCCGTCTGTGTGTCCCTTTGGGAGATGAAGCACACGGATTTCTTCATCATTAAAGTGCACGGACAGCGAATGGTCGAAGGTGATCACCGGTAAGGCTTCTTTGGGAGCAGGCTCCGAAACCATATTGAACATCTCGATGACCTGGCGGGTTTGGAGACGCTTGCGTACGTTTGTGTGTGCAATAATGGTGGCTTCTTTACCAAACGTCGCGTTTCCCCCAGTATGGTCACCGTGCCAGTGGGTATTTAGCAAGAACCTTAGTTTGCCTTCGCCCAACTTCCCCAGAGCAACGCGGATTTTGTCTGCAAGCGGGGCAAACTGATCATCGACGATCAGCAGACCGTCTGCACCAACGGAAACTCCAATGTTGCCCCCGACACCTTGGAGCATGTAAATGTTTCCTGAAACGTGAATTGTTTTGATTTGAACCTTACCGTAGTCTTGAGCAAAGCTCACGCTTGTTAACAGAAAGAGAACGACTATGGTGACTATATATTTAACAGATTTCATTGTGGCTCCTTTGCTTCAACAGCGGATATTCAATAATTTCAATCACCAGAAACACCCAATGGTTCGAATAATTATAAAGCTAATACCAAATGAGCCACTGTCAATACGGAATTTGAGCAGGCCCTAACTCCCGTTGTTTACGAAATGGTTTCTACTCGACAATGAAACCGTCTCGTCGGTGAAAGTCGGCCTGCTGGGCGCGATGGGTCAAGGCCCAGTAGGTCATCTCATGTCCTGGATGATGACGCGAATGGTTGTTTCCTGGGATTCAATACTCTCGGTCAGCTTGAATTGGATGAGCGCCCTGGCAAGATTGTGTTCCTGGTGGTTGGCCTTGAAGTAGACATTGCCTTCCAAATAGTCGGTAAAGAATCTCAATCCCAGCTCGAAAGCGATCAAGCGGATGGCGTCGTAGAGGTAGTCATAGTCGTTCTCGGTGAGGAAGTCTTTTGCCAATGAGAGGTAGCCCTGTAAAATGGCCTGGCAAAGTTCGGGATCGAAGCGAACCATTTCCCACTGCTCGATATCTTCTCCCAGGAGATTACAGCCCGAGCGGAGGCAGTCGCCAATATCATAATGAACCAGGCCGGGCTTGACGGTGTCCAGGTCAACAATGCTGATGGCCTGCCCGGTACCGGTGTCTATCATGACGTTGTTGACCTTTGGATCGCCGTGAATCGGGCGAAGACGCAGCCTGCCTTTTGCTCTGGCATTCTCGAGTACGTGGGCCCAATCTCTGCGCTCGCTCACAAACTGTAAGCCATAAGCCACTTCGGGGGATTTGCTCGTCCGTTTTTTTGCCAGAACCTCATCATAGTGGAGAAGGTATCGCGGCGTAATGTGAAAGCCCTCCAGGGTGTCGGCCAGTCTTTCGGTGGGCAGGTCGCTCAGGAGGTTTTGGAACATGCCGAGGGCATAGCCGACTTCTCTGGCGTGCTCGATATCTTTGATGGTGTCAAAGGACTGCGCCCCGTCAATAAAGCTGATGGCGCGCCAGAACGAGCCATTGGGGTCAATCCAGTGGTCCTGTCCGTCCTGTGCCAACATCACGCGCACCACCTCCCAGCGACGGCCCGGGCTGAGGGGAGCACTCTGCAGACGCTGGCGAACATGCTCGGTGAAGGTGCGCATGTTCAGCATGACAAGTTCCGGCTGACGAAACACCTGGGTGTTGAGGCGTTGCAGGATGAAGTGCTTTTCTACTTTTGAATCCAGGGTTGCCAGGAAGGTGTCATTGATATTGCCATTGCCATATTCGTGGATGTCAATGACCGTGCCCTGTGGTTTGAATTGGTCTGCAGCGGCAACGAGATTGTCCAAGGTTTTGTCCCTGGTATTGAGATCTTTATTCAACAAGCAGAGGTTTCAGTTTTTTTCCTGACACCTGCTTGCCACGCCGTAGCTCAACAGAGCGTAGGCGGGACACCCTTATTTCTTGAGGCGCACCCGTACTGACCGGGCGTGAGCTTCGAGACCCTCAAGTTCAGCCAAACGCATGATGTCTGCTGCATCTCGCTGCAGGGCTTCAGAGGAGTAGGAGATCACGCTGGTGGTTTTTACAAAGTGATCAACGCTGAGTCCCGAGGCAAAACGGGCTGTGCCGGCTGTGGGCAGAACGTGGTTGGGGCCGGCAAAGTAGTCACCCACCGGTTCAGGAGAATTGTGTCCCAAAAAAACGGCACCGGCGTTCTGGATCTTGCCTAGGAGTCCAAAAGGTTCTGTCACCAGAAGTTCAAGATGTTCGGGAGCTATCTGGTTTGCCAATGACACGGCGGTATCCAGGTCCGGAACAACGATAAGTCCTCCAAAAGCAGCAAGAGACTCCTCAGCTATGTGGCGTCGGGGTAACTCGGCCAATTGCTCTTCCAATGAGGCGCGAGTAGCGTGGGCCAGGGCTTCATCAGTGGTAAGCATAAGTGCACTTGCCATGGGATCGTGCTCCGCCTGGCTGAGGATATCGGCTGCAACGTGTCGGGGATCAGCGCTGGAGTCGGCAATGACAAGAATTTCACTGGGCCCTGCAAGCAGGTCGATACCAACCCGGCCGGAGAGAATCTTTTTGGCCAAGGTTACATAGATGTTGCCCGGACCAACAATTACGTCCACGGCAGGTATGGTTTCAGTTCCCAAGGCGAGGGCTGCGATTGCCCAGGCGCTTCCCACCTTAAAAATATCTTTGATTCCCAGCAACTGGGCGGTCACAAGCAGATAAGGGTTGATGCTCCCGTCCTGCCGAGGGGGTGTAACCATCTGCATACGAGCAACACCAGCGATGATTGCCGGAATAGCGTTCATCAGCAGTGAGGAGATGAGCGGGGTCTCCCCGGCACGTCCACCTGGAATGTAGAGGCCCGCGGCCGCCACCGGTCTTACCATCTGCCCGATAACGGAACCATCCTCATGGGGTAAGAACCAGGAATACCTCTGCTGAGCTTCATGATAGCGGCTGATGTTATCCTTGGCTCGCTGCAGCAGAGCGGCAAAGTCTGAGTCAACCTCCTTGGCACCCTTTTCCATTTCCATTTCGCTTACCCGAATGTTCTCTAAAGTAATCTCAGGAGAATCAAACTGACGGGTATAGCGCAAAAGGGCAGCATCACCTTCGTTTTGCACCGCCTGTATTATTTTCACCACAGCACGTTCGTGATCCTCGGAATAGGACAGGGTGCGATTCACGATTGCTGCAATGCGAGTTTTAGCTTCCTCAGAAGGGTAGGTAAGAACGTTCATAGTAGCCTCGATATCCCTGTTTTATACTGTGTACCCCAATAACATTTTAATTTAAGTAGCCAATACTCAATGATTTCGAATTTCGAATAACGCCCATGCACTTAACTCCTCAAAGATCTTTTCTCCCCTTGGAAACTATGTCACAATTCGCCGAACCCGTCATTCCGGACGAGTCCACCTAAGGTGGGCGAGATCCGGAATCCAGTGAAAATTCAATATAATCAGCCTGTTTCTGGATCCCGGCTCGCGTCCCGCTTTGCGGGACTTGGCCGGGATGACGAATTGCGGATTGCGAATTTGGCTTTCGATTCTTAAGTTTCGAAATTGTCCTTCGGGCGGGTTCACGGTTTTCAAATTCAAATTTTGTCTCATGCTCTATGCCCTATGCCACGTCTTCTGGATTCTGACTCCTGACTCCTGACCTCTGATTTCCGACCTCTATCCCTTTGCTGCCCGCTGCCTGCTGCCTACTGCGCGGAGCGCTAAGCGCTCTGCGCTGTCCTTTACCTATCACTCGCTACCGCAAAGGCGTTGGGAAAGCCTTTCTCCTGTAACCGTTCGGCAGCCGTCTCAGCCTCGTTGAGGCGAGAGTATTGCCCTACCCGAACCCGGTAAAATCTTTGGCTACCTTGGTCAAATACCCTGACTGTTGCTTTGCGATACTTACGGCTCAAAGAAGCACGTAAGCGCAAAGCATTGTCTCGCTCTGTGAAGGCTCCGACCTGAATGGTAAAGTCTCCCAGTTCATAACTGGCAGGTTTCTCGTACACCCGGACCCACTTTCCGGCCTGACGCTTCTTACGCGCATAACCCAGAGCCTCAATTCGTACCGGTACCACCCCGTCTTCCGCCATGCCCAATGCACTGGCAGCAGTGAGGGTGAGGTCAATAATCCGACCTCGGACAAAGGGGCCGCGATCATTGATCCGGACCACTGTTTTCTTGCCGTTTCTCAAATTCTTCACCTGAACGTAAGTGTTGAACGGCAGGGTTTTATGGGCGGCGGTGCGGCCGTACATGTTGTAGCGTTCACCATTGGAGGTAAGGCGGCCGTGGAATTTGCGGCCGTACCAAGAGGCCACGCCACGCTGGGTGAAACCGGCGGAAGACGAGAGCGGGTAGTATCGCTTGCCATGTACTGTATAGGAATTACCTCTCTGCTTGCTCGGAGGAGGGGTGCTCGAGCAGGCAACAAGCAAAAGAACGATAAGGGTCAGAGAGAGCCTGTAAGGAGAAGACTTGACGCTAAAATAGGTTTGTGAGCGGCGCATAAGGTCGCTTGTGGGGGTAGTCTCGCCCAGGAGTTGGACTAAAACTCCTTTTCCTCCTCCAATTTGGCCAATTCCTCGAAGCGGATGTCAAGGCCGAGAACACCAATTATTTCGTCGGAATCATCACGAATGGGTGCTGACACGGTTATACAAAGAGCTCCAGTGTACATGGATTTGTAGAAATCGGTAATGTGAACCTTGCCATCTTTGATGGGGTTTACAAACCAGTGACGATCAGAGAGGTCTTCACCAATTTCTGCCTTATCGTACTTGGCACGATCGGCGATATGGGTAATGTTGCGGGTAGTTTTCTTGCCTTCCCGGTCAGTGACATAAATGTATTGGATGAAGGGGTTGAGATCTAAAAGGCTCTGAAGCACTGGTTCTTGTCGTGATGAGTCCATGGATTTGATCTCTTCAGATTCCACCACCTCCTCCACAAGATGGGCGGCCAGGGCGTGGGCCTCCTGTTTCAGCAGGTCAAACTCGCTGACAAAATGCTCAGGGAGATACTGGCGAGCCCACTGCTCCATTTCCTTGCGGGAGATACTGGTAACTCGGCTCTCTTCGTATTCCTGCATTATCCTCTTGTGAATCTTAACGATACCAGGGTGGCGTTTGTTTATGGAGGTCTCCCCCTCTAATCCTAGGCGGATGTTGATCCAATAAGCCACACCGGCGATTCCGGTCTTATCAGTGACAGTGATGCTGACTGGCCGACTGAGGATTTTCCGGGTGTCGAAAATGTTGTAGATTTCCTCATTCTTGATAAGACCATCGGCGTGAATACCGGCACTGGTGGCATTGAAATCGCTTCCCGCAAACGGATAGTTTGGAGGAATTTTGTAGCCTAGTTCGCGAGAGAAATAGTTGGCCATGTCAGTTATGGCGGTGGTATCTATGCCGTTTTCATGACCCATAAGACCGATATATTCAATAATGAGCCCCTCTACCGGCGCGTTGCCGGTACGCTCACCAAATCCCAAAAGAGTGCCGTTGGCGGCAGAACAGCCATAGAGCCAGGCGGTGGTGGCGTTTATGAGCACTTTGTGGAAATCATTATGTCCATGCCACTCGAGGAGGTTTCCAGGCACTCCGGCATCATCTATTATCGCTCTAACCAGTTTGGGAACGCTCCGCGGCAAGGCTGCACCTGGATAGGTGACGCCAAAACCAAGGGTATCACAGAGACGGATTTTGATATCAATCCCGCTCTCCTCTCTCAGCTTCATCAGCTCAATGGCAAAAGGCACACAGAAACCGTAGATGTCCGCCCGGGTTATATCTTCGAAGTGGCAGCGGGGGGTAACCCCTTTTTCCAGTGCGGCTTTGACAATAGCCAAATATTTCTCCATGATTTTAGCCCGGCTACTGTTGAGCTTATAAAAGATATGGTAGTCGGAGACCGAAGTGAGAATGCCGGTTTCTTTGAGGCCCATCTCGAGCACTAAATCCAGGTCTTGCCCCACCGCGCGAATCCAAGCGGTAATCTCGGGATAGCGGTAGCCTTTAGCAAGACAGCGTTCAACAGATTCCCGATCGCGTTTACTGTAAAGAAAGAATTCGGTCTGCCTAATTACTCCGTTGGTACCACTCAGCCGATGCAACAAATCGAAAATAGTCTCAATTTGCTGCACGGTATAGGGTGGTCTGGCTTGTTGGCCGTCACGAAAAGTAGTGTCGGTGATCACAAACTCATCAGCCGGATCGATGGAGATAAGCTTGTGATCAAAATCAATCCGGCTTACCTCGCCGTAAGGAAAAACCTCTCTTTGCAGATTCGGTTCAGGGACGTCCTGGAGCCGGTAGACCCAAAATTTGGTGTGTTGGTGTTCTAAAACCTTTTTAAGTTTGTTCCAGCGTGCCATGATCTCACCTTAATGACGAATACACGCTCTCCGGGCCGGAGGCGGGCTTGGGGTAAATTTTAACGAAATTTCATGTTAATGGACAGTTCTTTACCTTGTCAATCTTTATTGTAATCGGGCAGATCCAGCTTTAAAGAGAGCTCCAGAAGCTGCTCCAGACTTACCTTTTCAGGAGCTTGGGTCATCGGGCAAGTGGCTTTCTGAGTTTTAGGGAAGGCAATAACGTCACGAATGGAGTCAGCACCACACAGAAGCATAACAAGTCGATCGAAACCAAGGGCAATGCCGCCGTGGGGCGGCGCACCGTACTTGAGAGCATCGAGCATGAAGCCGAACCTGTGCTGGGCCTGGTCATCATCAATGCCCAGAGCCTTGAATACTTGCAGCTGCAAATCATAATGGTGAATACGGATACTACCACCGCCGATCTCGTAGCCGTTCAAAACCAAGTCGTAGCCACGGCTGCGAACCCGCTCTGGATGGTCAGCGAGAAAACCTATGTCTTCTTCGACTGGGGCGGTAAAGGGATGATGGACAGCGACGTAACGTTCTTCGGCAATGTCGTATTCCAACAGCGGAAAACACGTGATCCAGGTGAAGTGGAATTGGTTATTATCTGTGAGATTGAGACGGTTGCCGAAGTGGCAACGCAAAATGTCCAAAGTAGGGTTAACTATTTTAGACTCACCCGCCACGAAAAGAATAAGATCGCCTGACTCAAGGTCGGCAGTCTTAGCAAGCAGATCTTTCTCAGCGTCAGTGAGGTTCTTGGCTACCGGCCCCTGCCACTTGTTTTCTTGCACTTTGATCCAGGCAACACCCTGGGCTCCAGTTTGCACGTCGTAGTGGTTGGCCAGGTTCTCCTTTCCCTGCATCTTGTCCAGGTCGCTGCGAGGCAAGGTAGCCTGGCCTTTGAGAGTCAAAGCCTTGACCATGCCCCCGGCCTCGATAAGCCGCACAAACACCTGGAAATTACTGTTGGCAAAGACCGGGGTCACATCCACGAGTTCCATTCCGAACCGGGTATCGGGTTTGTCTGTTCCATAGCGAGCCATGGCTTCATCGTAAGTGATTTGTGGAAAGGGCAGATCGAGTTCCCGGTCAAGGACCTCCTTGAAGACGTGGCCGAGCAACTCCTCGGTAACTCGGAAGATCTGCTTCTCAGTGATGAAGGCCATTTCGATGTCAACCTGGGTAAATTCAGGTTGACGGTCGGCGCGCAGGTCTTCATCTCGAAAACATTTCACAACTTGGTAGTAGCGGTCGAAACCGGCCATCATTAATAACTGTTTGAACAGTTGCGGCGATTGTGGCAAGGCGTAGAACTTGCCTGGATTAATCCGGCTGGGAACGAGGTAGTCGCGAGCCCCTTCGGGTGTGCTTCTGGTCAGCACCGGAGTTTCGACCTCTATAAAATCGGCTTCGTTGAGATAGTGGCGGACCGCATGCGCCGCCTGATGGCGTCTGAGCAGGTTCTGGAAGATATTCGGGCGGCGCAGGTCCAAGAATCGGTAACGCAATCTTAGATTCTCACCGGCGTCAACCTCTGGTTCCAACTGAAATGGTGGAGTGAGGGAGGTGTTGAGCAAACGATACTCATCTACTATCACCTCGATCTCCCCGGTCTTCAGGTTGGGATTGGTCATACCGTCCGGTCGCAGCCGCACCTCGCCGCGCACAGCTATAACGTGCTCAGATCTAAGGGCGTGGGCCCTTTGATGTGCTTCGGCATTACGCTGGGGATCGAATACTACTTGAGTGATGCCGCGCCGATCACGGAGATCGATAAAAATGAGACCGCCGTGATCCCGGCGACGTTGAACCCAACCCATAAGGGTAACCCTACTGCCCGTATCATCAGCACCAAGGGTGCCACAGTCGTGAGTGCGCTCCCAGTCACCAAGAGAATCCAAAGCC
>JAUVTM010000145.1 GCA_030601545.1 Syntrophobacterales bacterium | reverse complement strand
CCTGCCTCTGCCACGATGCCAAAGAGACTCTCCTGCAGGTGGGGGTGGTCGCGGAGTTGTTCTCCCGATCCAGACAGGGTGATTCTGCCTTCCTCAATGAGAAAGGCTCGAGTGGCCACACTCAGAATTCTGCGCACATGCTGGCCAGCAAGAAACAGGGTATATCCATGACGGCGGATTTGCCCCAGGGTATTACAAAATCGATTTATGTCTTTGGGGGCAAGGCCCAGAAAAGGATCATCCAGCATGAGCAGCCGACCACCGCTCATAATACCTCGAGCGAGAATCAACATACGCTTCTGTCCACCACTGAGGGTTTTGGCGAGCTGCAGCCTCTTGTCAGCCAGAACGGGAAAGAGGTTAAAAACAAAATCAAGTCTGCTCTCTTTTTGCTGCCGCGAGATGTAGGCTCCCACCTCGAGGTTCTCCATAACACTCATCAGGGAAAAGGTTTTCATGCCCTCGGGCACATATACTAAACCGCGACGTACAACTTTGTGAACCGGGAGATCTTGAATGCGCTCGCCCTGGTAACGTATTTCTCCCTGGATGGGGCGCAGGAGGCCAGCCACTGCTTTCATAAGGGTGGTCTTGCCCGAGCCATTGGGCCCGACGATGGAAACGATCTGCCCCTCACACACAGTCAGGTTAACTCGGAACAGTGCCTGGACATCACCGTAGCAGTAACTGAGGTTGCGTATGGCTAATAAGGGTTTGTCAGTTTCCATAGCAATATCCTGTTTTAGCCGCTACGCTAAAAGATACAGCCGGTGTTCTTAAAGCGCAGTGTCCGTCGTCAGTAGTCCGTTGTCCGTTGTTCAAATCGTTCTAGCAACCGGCTCCGCCGGATTCGCCCAACCCGTAGGGGGGGTCCCCGTACCCGCCATAAAGTCTTTCGTTGATGAATTCCCATCTCCGGCCGGTGCAGTGACCGGCCCTACTATTTTATGATTCGCCTCATCGGGCGGGGACCCGCCCGCCTCGCCTGAGCGAGAGCGATGGCGGGCAGGTGAACCCCGCCCCTACGATTCTTTCTTGTCAACGCTTTCTTTTCGCGTCTCGCCCGTCTCGCCCGACCTCCCGTCTCCCCAGTCTCGCACTTCCCCTGTGCCTTGCGTCCTGCGCCTTGTGCCTCTACCTCCATGCCCTATGCTCTATGCCCTTTTCGCAACTGACTACGGACAACCGGCAACTGACCTTTACTCATCCTCATACCGCGTACCCAGATAGGCGCGGATTACCTCGCGGTTTCTCATGACCTCCTGGGGCCTACCCTCTGCAACCTTTTCTCCATGGTCGAGGGCCAATAATCTGTCGGATACCCTGAGACTCAGGCTGAGGAAATGATCGACGATAAAGAGAGTCACCCCACGCTGCCGCACCCGACGAACCAAATCCACCGCCTGTTTCACTGCTACAGGACTGAAACCAGCCACCACTTCGTCGAGGAGCAAGAGGCGGGGCTGGGTGGCTAGAGCCCGGGCCAGGTCCAGCCTTCGTTGCTCGCTAAGAGTGAGATCTCCGGCTGGTGTCTGTTCTTTGTGAGCGAGGCCTACCAACTCAAGGAGTTGCCTGGCTGAGTCAATATCCGTGGATTGAGCAAAAAGATGAAATTCGCCACCAAAGACACGGCCCACCACCACATTATCCAAAGTGCTCATCTTTGCGAATGGCCTGGAGGACTGAAAGGTCCTACTGATACCGAGTTTCTGGATCTTGTGAGGTTTGCACAGAGTCGTTTCTTCATTGGCAAACAAAACTCTGCCGCTCGTTGGTCTGTGGCGGCAGGCGATCAGATTGAACAGGGTCGTTTTCCCAGCCCCGTTGGGTCCAACGAGACCGACGATTTCACCTTCGTCGATGCTGAAGTCGATCTCCTTCAGGGCCCAATGATCGCCGAATTTTTTACTCAATGCTTCCAGTTTTAATAGAGACAAAATGTCCCTTTCGCAACTGCCCCCAGACTCCGGAAGGCATGAAGAGGATTGCTAGAATGATAACTGCACCGTAGAGAAATTCATGACCTGCCGGAAGCAAGGGGTGAAAGATGAACTGATCCACGGGATAGAGAACTAAGGCTGCCAGGGCCGGACCAAGAATGGTGAATCGGCCTCCACAGATGGCGAAAATCATGGGCATGGCTGAGAAATGGAGCCCGTAGACCAATCCGGGTTCAATGTAGCGTATAAGGTGGCCGTAACAAGCACCTGTGATTCCGGTGAAAAAAGCACTGAGCAGAAGCGACAGTAACCTGTACCTCTGCACCTGTATTCCTACAGCCTCCGCGGCAATCTCCTCCTCCCGGATTGCCTGGAGAGCCAGCCCCAGATTGGAGCGAAACATTAGGGTTACCAGCAACAGCAATACAAGGCCATAGCCGAGTACAAAATAGTACGAACCCGCGAGACTGCCACTAATATCAAAATGGTACGAGCCCAAGCGCAGAGAAGGGAGTCCGGGCAGCCCCACCAGTCCCAATGAGCCCCGAGTTAGTCCGTCCCAATTGTCAGTGATTACTTTGGGGATTTCCACAAAGGCGAGGGTCGCCAAGGCGAAGTAAGCTCCCCTGAGTCGCAGGCAAAACAACCCCATGATTGCAGCAATTCCTGCGGCCAAGACACCCCCTAGGGGAATAGTGGCCCAGGGGGAAACACCTAGGTCGAGACTCAAAAGGGCCGAGGTGTAGGCGCCTGCTCCGAAGAAGGCGGCATGACCCAGAGAAATAGAACCGCTCACACCAAGGATATTCCAGGCCAAGGCCAACGTTGCCAGGAGCAAGGCATGGGTGAACACTTGCAAGACATAATCGTTATATCGGGCAAACACAGGAAGCAAGAGCAGAAAGACCAACCCCAGAACCGGAGCAGCCCGGGCGACCTGCATCTGTATTGCCTTCTGGCTTGTAGTCTCTTTTTTCCTCATTACTGCTCTCTTCCGAGAATGCCTTGGGGTCTAAGCGCCAGTAAAGTGATGAGCATTACTGCGCCTACCAGTTCCCTCCAACTGGCGCCAAAAAGAACCACTGCGCATGATTCTGCCAGAGCCAAGATCCAGCCGCCCAGTATCAAACCACGAATTCGGCCGACACCGGCGAAAATGGTAATGGTGATGGCCAGCAGCGTGGCCTGTAACCCCGCAGTGGGGTAGAGATAGTGGACGCAGCCGTAGAGGGGGCCTGCCAAGCCTATTAGTATGGCGCCGATAGCAAAAGCTAGAATGCCCATGGCGCCAACATTGATGCCGGCCAGGGCGGCTGCTTCTCTGTCCTGGATAGTGGCTCGCAGGGCTTTGCCCAGGTAGGTGTGACGCATGAGCAAGTAGAGGAGGCCAATCACCAGCAGTGAGAGAGCAAGGAGGGTGAGCTGGCCGTAGCTCAGGTAGAGTGTATTGAAGTGGAGTCCTTGGTTAAAAGTGGGGACTCGAATGAGGCGATAGTCGCCGGAGAAGAAAAAGAGCATTCCATTCTGAAGTAAAATGGCCACTCCGAAGCTCATCACGATGGAGTTCAACTCCAGCGGTTCTCTGAGCCTGGAAAATAACCGCTGGAGAATTAAACAAACCACCAGCGCTACGAGGACTGCGGCGGGAAAAGTAAAAAGAAGGGAGACTCCGGAAGTCTTCCAGAGCCAGTAGGCTGCATAGCCAGCAAGAACGAGCACTTCACCGTGGGCCAAATTAAAGGTGCGGGTTACCCCGAAAATTAAGGCAAATCCCATTGCGATAAGGGTGTAGAAAGAGCCCAAGGTGATCCCGGATACAACAACAGTGGTCCACATGAGCGCTACTTTCGTTGACTCCATGTAGGCATGGGATAGATGGCAGAAGCAGTGGTGCGTTCTGGGGGATAAACAACTTCAAATTTTCCCTTCTGGATTTGAACAACCAGGTGCTGGTAGTGGCGTGGATCCCCGTGTTTATCGAAGGCAACCCGCTCCATGGGCAAAACAAGATCGAGCTCTGCCAGGGACTGGCTGATATTTGGCCCGGTAAGTGGTTTTTTCTGGTGCAAGACATTCTGCATAGCTGTAAGCACGGCCCGGGTGGAGGTGTACCCGTGCATGTTGGTGGTATTGGGTTCCCGGTGAAACATGCTTCGGAACCTCTTGACAAAGTCCTTTGAGGCTGCCTCAGTACCTGGCTGGGTGATGCCAGGATTCCAGGCGCAGGTGCTGTAGAGATACTCGGCATCATCGCCCATCTCGCCAATAAAGCTCTCGTAGGCAATGCCAAAGGGGCCGATATAGGCTTTGGGATTTACCCTATTCTCTTTGAGTTGGCGTAGCAGGAGAAGGTGATCCGCGAAGAAGCCGCCGGAGACGATGACATCAACGTTCATGCTGGCCAGCTTGGCAATGAGCGGGGTGAAATCGTGGGTGCCAGGTCGGAACTTTTCCATCAGCATAACAGCAATACCGCGAGACTGCAGGCAACTCCTCAGATCACGGGCGAACTCGGTGGAACCTGGTGTGGCCGCATGGAGAATGGCCAAGCGCTGAGGGTGCACATGGTCAGATAAGATGGAGCAAATAGGTGCCACGAAACCCTGAAGCGTGGAAACCCTGAAAAAATAAGGGTTGTCACGTTGTGTGAGCTCTTTTTGCAGACTTGCACTGGCGACATAAGGTACCTGATATTTCTTAGCAACTTCGCTGATAGGCCCCACCAGGGAATCGACATAGCCGCCAGTGAGGGCCAGTACCTTTTTCCAACCACACAGTTCTTCGGCCCGTGAGATGGCAACATCCGGCTGGCTCTGATCATCACGGGAGATGAGTTCCACCCGCCTCCCTTCGAGGCCGCCAGTCTCGTTCACTTCAGCCACCGCCACCTCCACCCCTTGATGGATCTCCAAGCCCTGCTTGGCGAGCCTGCCGGAGAGGGGATTGATCTCGCCGATCTTGATGGTGGCGGCCACCGCAAAAGTAGAATAACACCAGAAGGCAAGCAGGAGCAGGCAGGCAATGATCGGGGAGCGTTTGCAACAAAGCACCGTGCTACCTCCTCAGTTGTATAGCCCGGATATTTCATGAATCACTTGCTGCGACCACGGATATGGCCGTCCTTCCTGGCGTCCTCGGGTGTAGGCCCCTGCGACGTACCGTTCAGGTACGCCTCGGAACCAATCCCGCGGTGCCGCGGGACGGTTGCCAGGTGGCCCAACCATCTTCGTGGTCTCGCGACAGCAATTCATGAAATATCCGGGCTAAGATGCTCAGTGGCCATCTTACCTAACTTTGCCAGGGGATAAAAGAGAAAAGAGGCACAAACGTATAGGGATTTTGAAATGGAGTGCTGGAGTGACCAAAAATTCCAAATAACAAATCTCAAATATCAAACAAATAACAATGACCAAAATTCCAAATTCCAAACTTGTTTTGGTCATTTGATATTGGAATTTGAGATTTATTTGTTATTTGGTGCTTGGAGCTTGGGATTTCATAGACTCCACCACTCCAGCAGACTGCCGCAAGAGGGATAAGACCATTGAAGCCCCCTCAGAGGGCAGGCCAAAGTCGGGTCCTTTGAGCCCGGATTCTTTACTCCTAAATCATCTAGTAATAAAAATCCCCCCAACCCCTAAGGGGGATGGGGGGATTGGTGATCTTTGTCGCGCTCCCAGTCCCTATTTGGGTGGGCGCAGGTGACGGCGCAATAGTTTGCCTGTGGGGGTGCGTGGCAGTGATTCCATAAACTCAATGGCCCTGGGCAGCTTGTAGATGGCAATGTGCTCCTTCAAGAACTCTTTCAGTTCTTCAAAGAACTCTTCA
>JAUVTM010000129.1 GCA_030601545.1 Syntrophobacterales bacterium | reverse complement strand
GGTCGATCAAAAGGAGATTGATGAGCAATTAACCGCACTAAAAGGGCGATTCCCCAGTGAAGCCGAGTTCAAGAATGGTTTGAGTACGATGAATCTAACTGAGGCAGCTTTGAGATCTCAGCTCGAGAGGGATTTGGCCATTAGAAAACTCCTTGACGATCAAATTGGAGAAAAAGTTGCTGTTTCTGAAAAAGAAACCAGGGTCTACTATGATAGCCACCTGGAAACTTTCAAGAAACCTGAGCAGGTGCGAGCCAGTCACATTTTGATCAAAGTTGATCCCGGTGCAGACGGAGCAAAGAAAGCTGAAGCACGGACAAAAATCGAATCGCTCCAGACAAAACTCAAGAAAGGTGAGGATTTCGGCGCTCTTGCCAAAGAGTATTCCGAGGGTCCCAGCGGTCCCAAAGGTGGTGATCTGGGCTTCTTTGGGCGGGGTCAAATGGTGAAACCTTTTGAAGAGGCGGCTTTTACTATGAAAGCTGGACAGGTGAGTGACATGGTCGAGACCAGATTCGGATATCATCTCATCATGGTTACCGACAGAACACCTGAGAACACATCCTCTTATGAAGAGGTCAAAGACAGGCTGGGACAGTACTTGAAGCAGCAGAAAGTCCAGGAAGTGATAGCTGAATACGTCGAGACCCTCAAGGGAAAAGCGAAGATAGAGAGGTTTCTGAAAGAAGGGTGATTTTATTTAGTCCTAGCAAACCCAGTCCACAGGGCCAGTCTTTGTATGATTTATGATTTATGATTTATGATTGTAGATTGAAGTATATGCATTCTTTACCTGGAGGTATTGAGCTTTTAAATCTAAAATCTGCATTCTAAAATCAAAAATCGCCGGGCTCCATCACTCCAGCAGACTACCGCATGAAGGAAAGAGGTCAAAAGCCCCCTCTGGGGATGGCTCAAAGCCGGGTTTTCCCCCGCACAGCGGGATCTTCGAAGGGCCCGGATTCTTTATTTAGTGCTTGTTACGGGCAGCATCTCTGGGTGAGATAGGCTGCCCTTTTTGTATGTACAGGGTGCGTCGAGGGAAGAGGGGGATGGTGGCCGATCATGTCTGACCTTTTAAACAAAGCCCTACGCTACCGCTGGCTCGTCTTCTGGATTCTCGCCTTTAGCTACATCTTGGTCTATTTTCATCGTCTTTGCCCGGCAGTAGTAGCCGTGGATATGATGCGTGATTTCCGGGCTGGAGGCACCTTGCTGGGGTTGTTGAGTTCGGCCTATTTCTATCCTTATGCTCTGATGCAGCTGCCCGCCGGCCTTCTTTCAGATTCTTGGGGCCCGAGACGATCCATTACCCTGTTCTTCTGTGTGGCCACCATCGGTTCCATTTTGTTGGGCTTAGCACCCTCGGCTTTCTGGGCCATTGTCGGACGCACCCTGGTGGGGCTGGGTGTTGCCATGCTCTTTGTGCCTACCATGAAAGTACTGGCAGAGTGGTTTAGTGTCAGGGAGTTTGCCACTATGACCGCCATTCTTATGGTCATGGGGGGTCTCGGCTCTCTCACCGCTGCCTTTCCACTAGCCCTTCTCAGCAACTGGATTGGCTGGCGTCTTTCCTTTGTAGTCGTGGGAGTCTTTACCATGGTGATGGCTATCCTGGTATGGCTCTTTGTGCGTGATCGACCTGCTGATCTTGGCTGGCCCTCACCAGCAGAATCTGTAGGGTCAAGTCCGCCTTCAATCGGACTCCTGGAGGGAATGCGACGGGTGCTCACCTACCCTCGATTCTGGCCTGTGGCGATCTGGTTTTTTTTCGATTGCGCTATCTTTTTTTCTTTCGGCGGCCTCTGGGGAGGCCCCTACCTCATGCAGGTCTATGGACTCACAAAAGTCAAAGCAGGTCACATCCTCTCCATGCTGGCAATAGGTATGATCGTGGGAAGTCCCCTGCTCAGCTTCTTGTCCAACCGAATCTTTCAGGGGCGAAAACCGGTAATGGTGCTCTCCAGCTTTATGGTAGTGTGCCTTACAGCTCCCCTGGCCTTTTACACCGATGGTCTTCCCACTGCCGCCCTCTATCTGATCTGCCTGGGTCTCGGCATCTTTTCCAGCGCCATTGTGGTGATAGGTTTTACCACCACCAAAGAACTCTTTCCTGTGCAGATAGCTGGGACATCTACCGGGTTGGTAAATCTATTCCCTTTTGCCGGGGGGGCACTTTTCCAACCGTTGCTCGGGTATGTGCTGGAGCGTGCCGGTAGGGTTGGCATGGCTTTTGCTATTTCTGGATACAAGCAGGCTTTCCTGATTCTTTTCGTGTGTGGGCTTATTTCCTTCCTTGCCTGCCTGTTTCTGCAAGAAACCTTGGTCAGGGAATAGATGGCAGTTGTAGGCATACTTTTTGTAAAGAGTGTCTTCTTTACCCTAACGTTGCATGCCCACGCCGAGGAAAAACGCGTCAGGGTGCGTCAGATGTGGGCGCGCGCAGGCTGGGACAGGATGAACAGTACTTTACCGTACGTGAGATCCTGTCCGAGGCGAGCACGCTCGTCCCGCCACGGGCGGGACTATCACGCGAGCGCAGCGATTTTTACCGGTTTGGGGATGCAACGTTAGGGTTTATATTGACAGACCGGTGGTGCACGACTATCTTTCTTAGAATGGTCAGCGTTACGTTTGGCTGGCGCAAGTAAGTTTAGAGAAGCGGGGAAGACCCTGGCTCAGACCTCTGAATCAAACAAGCGAACGAGGTAACATGCGATTTCTTTTGTACAACATCCGTTACGGAACAGGGATTGGGAAACGTTTTCACCTTCCGGTGCCATATAGCGGTTATCTTAAGCGCACCAATGGAAATCTGCGGCAAATCGCTGACTTCATACGATTGGTCAATCCGGACATTATAGGTTTGCTGGAGGTGGACAGCGGGTCTTACCGTTCGGAGAGGATCAACCAGGCTGAAGCCATCGCCAGGGAATTGAGGCATTATCACGTCTATCAGTCAAAATATCCCAGCGATTCCTTGGTGCAGAAGGTCCCGTTGGTAAACAAGCAGGGGAATGCCTTTTTGACGAACCAGAAGATCAGATCTCATACATTCCATTACTTTCGTAATGGCGTAAAACGTCTGGTGATAGAGTTGGAGTTGGAGAAATTCAACGTTTTCCTGGTACACCTGTCGCTCAAGTTCCGCCATCGCCAGTACCAGCTGCAAGAACTTCATGCCATGGTCACCAATGTGGAAAAGCCGATCATTGTTGCCGGCGATTTCAATGTATTGTGGGGTGATCGGGAGTTAGAATTGTTTCTTGCCGCCACGGGTCTACAGAGTGCGAACGGCAAGGGGGAGCCGTCTCACCCCAGCCGGGCACCGAGAAGGCAACTCGATTATATTTTTCACAGCCCTGAAATAGAGATCACCAATTTTCAGATACCACAGGTCAAATTGTCTGACCATGTGCCCCTGGTCTGCGACATTGGCTGAGCGGAGCCCGCCAGGACGAGCACGAAGAAATACCAAGCCCTCCCGCCAGTCACCTTAAGAAAACTCCATGACCCGTACATAGTCAAAAGGCAAACCACTTAGTGCTCTCCGTAGTAAGTACCTTGAGCAGACTTTCAGTACAGCTTGGAGGGGGATTAAGCCTCTTTTATATTTTGAATATCGAATATCGAACAAGGAATTTCGAACAGCAGAAGTATTTGAAAGCAGTAATTAATGTTTTTCACTTCGATATTCTGCGGTTTCTTGTTCTGCGGTTCTGCGGTTCATATTCTCTACTCGACAAAGGTTTCCACCTCTATCTTGTGTCCATCGGTGCGAATGGTGACGGCCCCGTGATGGTCGGTACGGTAGGTTTTTGTTCCCAGGGCACGGTAGCGTTCCAAAACTCGCCTGGCGGGCAAATGGAAAGGGTTGCCAAAGCCGACGGAGAATACTGCAATTCGGGGCTGAAGCCTATGTAAGAACCTGAGAGTACTGGAGGTGCGGCTACCATGATGAGGTACCAACAGGACATCAACAGGTTCCAGGAGGGGTTGATTGGCCAGGCGGTACTCGACCTCTTTTTCTATGTCTCCGGGGAAGAGAAAAGAGATTTCCTTGTAGCTCAGCCTCAACACAAGGGAAAGGTTGTTGAGCTCTCTGTTGGTTGGAATTTTGTGACCTGGATGGAAATCAGTTGGGGGATGGAGAACCTGCACGGCCACTCCTTTGATGTTCTGGCTTGTAGCGAGTTCCTGGGGGCCAAGACAGACTACGTTTTTTTGAGCCAACCGTTTCATAAGGTCGGCAAAGTTTGGATCGGAGGTGGAAACATTAGGACTCCAGAATTGTTTGATGGGAAAATGCGTTGCCACAAAAGACAACCCCTTGAAATGGTCGGGGTGAGCATGACTCAACACCACAGCATCCAATCGACGAATACGACGGTGCCACAGATAGGGCGCTACCACATGCTGACCCACATCAAACGAACCGCCATAAAAGCCACCGCCATCAATGAGCATTGCCCCCCTCCCAGGTAATTCCACCACAGCCGAATTGCCCTGTCCCACGTCCAAATAGGTTACCCGGAGATGGGATTGTGTAGAGAGAAGGTGATAAGGGATCAGCCATGAACCGACCAGTGCCAAACAGCAAACCGTAATGAGGCTGGTTCGCAGCCAGCGAGAGGTTTTTGTGAATGGAACGAGGAGCAGAATATAAGCAAGTCCTACCTGCCAGGCTCTGGGAGTGCCTGGCCAGAATGTGGCCCAGGACAGGCCGCCGAATTTGGCTGCGAGGAGGACCACCAATTTAAGGCCCAGGGTGCCTAGAGTCAAGAGAAAGCCAGCCAGCAAGGTGGAAACTGGCAGTAAACAAAGGGCCAACAGTCCGGCCGGCAAAACAAGAAACCCCACAAGCGGAACCGCCAACAGGTTGGTGATCATACCTAAGGGAGTCAAGCGGTGAAAATGATAAAGGACCACCGGGGCGGTAAAGAGAGATAAGATCAAGGAGGCACAAATAAACTGATACAGGCGATATCCCAGTCGGCGCAATCTTTCGTCTTGACCATCCTGGGGCTGCAGTATACGCACCACTGGCAGCATAGGCAGGATCCAGACCAGAGCGACGACACCAATAAAGGAGAGCTGAAAAGATGCAGCAAAAAGAGCCTCAGGGTGAAAGCTCAGGATGAGAAAGGCTGCAAGCAGAAGGGAATTGAGAAGATCCTTTTCCCGCTGGAGTACCAAGGCCAAGGTGAAAAATGCAAGCATCAGGGTGGCACGTAGGGCAGGCAAACCCATTCCAGTGAGCAAGCCGTAAGTAAGGGCAATGGGAAAGGCAGCGAGAGCGGCTACCGGACGTGCTCCCCACCTGCCAGCCACAGCGGCAATACGCACCAGGAAAAAATGAAATATCAGGAAGGCAAAACCCGCCGCCAGACCAAGATGGAGACCAGAAATGGCCAGCAGATGTCCAATTCCTGCGTTGTAGAGTAGTTCTCGGAGCTCAGCACGCAGTCCATAACGTTCACCGAGTAAAAGAGCTCGATAGAGACCAGCAAGATCCGGGGGTAGCCAGGCCTCCAGAAAGACTCGGCTTCTGGTGCGGATGTTATCCAGAAGATAGCTCAGCCCTCTGTCTGGTTTGTCCAGGGGAACCAGTTCAGCATCTTGCCTCACATAACCTCTGACCCAAATGCGTTGGTCTGCGAGGTACTGTCTGTAGTTGAATCCACCAGGATTATTTAAGTTTCGTACTGGTTTAATCCGTACACGACCAATAAGACGTTGACCCACTGACCATTGTTTTTCACAATTGCGGACTGTAAGAAGCAGGTTCCCCGAGACCGTGTGCCAGCTCTCACCCTCTTTAAGAGCTTCAAGCCGTAGGACCATTCTGGTGCTACTGAGGCGATGTTCAAGAGAATGAGTGATGGTACCCATTAGAAGCGCACTTTTTTTCTGCAAAAGGAGCTGAATGGTAGCAGGGGGCTGCGCAGGATCGGGAATTGTTGTGGAAGCGAGAGCTCCCATGACCACAAAGATAGCCAGAGGCAGTAGGAGCAATCTCAGCCCTCGCGCAGTAAGGAAACATAGCAGAGCACAGAGGAATATGGCCAAAGCAGCGAGAATGAAAGGTTCTACAGGTAGGTGACGCCCCGCAAATATGCCGCAACAGAAGCTGATTAGCAGATAGAAAAGAGGACGGTGTA
>JAUVTM010000266.1 GCA_030601545.1 Syntrophobacterales bacterium | reverse complement strand
GGTGCAGTGGCGGTTACCGGTGATCGTATCGTTGCAGTGGGCGAAACTTCGCGTCTGGCCGAAGAGATCGAAGCGAAAGAAGAGCTGGATGCTTGTGGCTGTCTCATAATGCCGGGCTTGATTAATCTGCACACCCACGCTGCCATGACCTGTTTCCGTGGCCTCGCCGATGACCTGCCGTTGCAGGAATGGCTCCATGAACACATTTTCCCCGCCGAGGCAACCCATCTCAGCGAAGAAAATGTCTACTGGGCCACTTTACTAGCGGTGGTGGAGATGATCAAAAGTGGTACTACCACTTTTTGTGATGGTTACTTCTACGAAGACGGTGCTGCCAGAGCAGTGGCTGCCAGCGGCATACGCGCGGTCCTCGGTCAGGGAGTGGTCGACTTTCCCGCTCCAGGAGTACCTGACCCGAGAATTAACCTGAAAGCGGCAGAAGCGTTCGTTTTTCGCTGGCAGGGGAAGTCACCCCGGCTTATGCCAAGTATTTTCTGCCATTCACCGTATACCTGCTCACCGGAGACCTTAATCGGCGCCAAAGATATCTGCAGGGAGCACGAAGTCCTTTTTCAGATTCACCTGGCTGAAACCCGGACCGAGCTCGAAGAGACCCAACAAAGGTACGGGCACCGGCCCGTGCATCATCTTGCAAACCTGGGACTGCTAGACGCCCAGACCATTTGTCATCATGCGGTAATGGTAAACGATGAAGAAATAGAGCTCTTAGCCCGCAGTGGAGTAGGAGTTTCTCATAATCCAGAGAGTAACATGAAGCTGGCCTCAGGGGTGGCGCCTCTGCCGAAAATGTTGGCAGCCGGGGTCAAGGTTGGCTTGGGAACTGATGGCTGTGCCAGCAACAACAATTTGGACATCTTCCAGGAAATGGACACTGCTGCAAAACTCCACAAAGTCCACCAGGGTGACCCGGCTCTCAGTTCTGCTCTTCAAGTTGCGGCCATGGCCACCAATGGGGGCGCGGCTGCGCTGGGAATGTCCCAGGTCCTAGGTTCATTGGAACCAGGGAAGAAGGCGGACTTGATCGTAATCGACCTCAACCAGCCACATCTAACTCCCATGTATGAGCCTTGTTCGCACCTGGTCTACGCGGCAAGAGGGGCTGATGTGCGCGATGTGATCATAGACGGAAGTATAGTTATGCGGGAGCGTCAGCTTCTGGACATAGATGAGCAGGAGGTTATGATTAAGGTGAGGGAGATTGCTGCCGCAATCCGCTAAGCGCATAGCGCATAGCGCAGAGCGCAGAGCGTCAGAACATCCCGAATATAACAAGATTAGATAAACTGTGTGCACTTTATTCAACTGTGTCCATCCGGAAACCGTGTTTTTGGATGTCATTCTGAGGAGCAAGGCGACGAAGAATCTCATAGTTAGGGGGGCCGCAGAGATTCTTCGCTTCGCTCAGAATGACATGAACTAGTTTCCGGATAATTAATCACTGAACCATTAAAATTACGCTTATTCTAACTGAATAGCCACGCTATGCGCTATGCTAACCGGAGGTTGCCATGCAAATCTTTGTGTCTGGATCACTGGCCTACGATCGGATAATGGATTTTCCCGGAAAATTCGCAGATCATATTCTGCCCGAAAAAATTCATATCCTTAATGTCTGTTTCGTGGTTGACGGTCTCAAAGAGAAATTTGGCGGCACAGCCGGAAATATCGCCTATAATCTGTCCTTGTTGGGAGAAAGCCCGCTGATTTTAGCCGCTGCTGGAAAAGATTTTGACCGGTACGAAGCCTGGCTAAGCAAACACGGGCTTTCCTTGTCTGGGATTCGTTTCATCGAGGAGGAATTAACCGCAGGAGCCTACATTACTACCGACATGGCAGGCAATCAGATCACAGGATTTAATCCAGGGTCAATGAAGTACCCTTCTCTTCAGCAACTTGATGGGGTGAATCCCCAGGAGACGTTGGCCGTAGTGGCCGCTGGTAATGTGGAGGATATGGCTACTTACAGTCAGAGTTACAAGCAACACAAAATTCCTTATATCTTTGACCCAGGTCAGCAAATTTCAGTGTTGTCAGGAGAACAGTTGGTCGAAATGATTACCGGTTCTGAGTTATTAATTTCGAATGACTATGAATTAGAAATGATTATTCAGGCGACTGGACTGGGCAAAGGTGATTTGCTCGAACGGACCAAGGCCATAATCTCCACTTTTGGAGAAAAGGGTTCACTGCTCTGCAGCCAGCAATACGAAGTGAAAATCCAAGCGGCTACGGCATTGCAGGTGCTGGATCCCACAGGAGCCGGAGACGCCTATAGGGCCGGCCTCATCAAAGGCTTAATACTGGGGAAGGAACTTGCTGATGCCGCCCGGATAGGGGCAACGTGCGCCAGCTATGCAGTTGAACGCTACGGCACCCAAGAGCACAGCTTTACCGATGAGGGATTTTGGGCCCGTCATCTGGCCACCTTTGGTGAGACGTAGGCTGCAATGATCACCATTGGCTTTTCATCCCACCATGTTGAGGCACTCCCATATATCCGCGAGCAAATGGAGAGGCATCAGGTAATTGTGCTTGAAGAACCGCCTTCTCCCTACTTGCAGGCCATGCTAGATGGCAGCATCTCCATCAGTGATTACATAATGGAGTTCGATGCCGGTTTCCCTGAGTTTGACCGGCAAATGTGCGCGCTTCTGCAAGTACTTCACCAAGCAGGTGCACGCATCATCCAAGTGGAGCCGTATTTAGAGAAACTCCTGCAAATTCATGAGCTATTCGCAGACGGGAAAACTGCGGAGGAGGTCAGTCGAGAGCCCGAATTCAAGAATGTGTACGAGGCGGAAAAACGTGCCACCGGTGCCCTCATATCTTACTATTCACTGAGCATGGAAGGACCTTTCGCTGCTGTGGTGGAAGGGGTCAAAAACTTTGCCCGCGCAGATGCT
>JAUVTM010000082.1 GCA_030601545.1 Syntrophobacterales bacterium | reverse complement strand
CGTGTCTCCAATCACCAGAGTCGATCCCAGGGCCTTGGCGTCCATTTCCTTGATTGCCTCGGCCACCAAGGTATTCTCCTGGACTTTTGGGATGCTGGAGCCGGTGCGCATGATTACTTCAATTGGTACTCGAAGCCGCTCTCCCAGAGCTCCTCCTGGATGGCAGCGGCGAAAATCCTCTAGCTGAAACTCGTGCCTGTTTAAGAGTGCTACGCATACTGCGTCTCCCAAGGCAAGCATGGCGGTAGTGCTGGCAGTGGGGGCCAAACCCAGAGGGCAGGCCTCCCGTTCCACTCCGGCGTAGATTGTCAGATCGCTATTACGGCCCAAGGTAGACTCGGTATTCCCGGTGAAACAGATGATTCGTGTTCCCAAATCTTTCAAAGTAGGCAGGATCGCTGTCAATTCTTCAGTTTCACCGCTACTGGATAGAACGAGGATGATGTCATCTGAGCTCACCATACCCAGATCGCCGTGCATGGCCTCCACTGGATGTAAAAAAAGTGACTTGGTACCGGTGCTGTTGAGCGTGGCGACAATCTTCCGGGCGACTATCCCTGACTTGCCGATGCCGGTGACAATGACTCGGCCGCGACTTTCATCAATCCAGTTTACAGCTTCTGCAAATTCGGATCCTATCCGGTCGATGAGACCAAATATACCCTCGGCTTCAATTCGAAGCACATCCTTCGCCTCGCTAATAATTTTGGCTGCACCCCGGCGAATATTTTTTTTATTAGGCTTAACCATAATACCTTCTTATAGGTAGTTGTTGTGGTGGGAGAGGGACACTTTATCAGTCGACCGAAGCACTAGTTTCCAAACAGTGCTTGTGGAGGTCATCAGCGAAACTGACAGGGTAGTCTCCATTGAAACAGGCGAGGCAAAAACCCGTAGTGTCCATGTTGATGGCCCTAAGAAGTCCCTTTAGGCTCAGATAGTGAATACTATCGAGCCTCAGGAATTTCTTGATTTCCTCAACAGAGTGGGTGGCTGCCAGGAGTTCCTTACGGGTGGGAAAATCAATACCATAGTAGCAGGGATAACGGTGCGGCGGACAACTCACAACCATGTGAACTTCCTGGGCTCCTGCCTCTCTAAGCGTCTTGACACGATTTCGGGTGGTAGTGCCTCGGACGATGGAGTCTTCAACGATGACGAGTCGCCTGTCCCTCAAAAGCGGGCGCACGGGATTGAGCTTTACTTTTACATGGAAGTCTCGCATGGCCTGGGTGGGCTCGATAAAAGTACGGCCCACGTAGTGGTTACGGATTACGCCCATTTCCAATGGAATGCCGGAGGCCTCGGCAAATCCAAGGGCTGCATAGTTGCCGGAGTCAGGAAATGGCATAACTATGTCGGCGTCCACCTGATATTCTCGGGACATCTCGTGCCCCTGGCGTTTGCGGGCCATGTATACATTCTGGCCAAAAATGTCGCTGTCCGGGCGGGCAAAGTAGATAAACTCAAAGATGCAGAAGGCAGTGCGGTCAGGGCTAGGAAGGTGTCGAGACCTGAGCCCATTGTCGTCGATGAATACTACCTCTCCCGGTTCAACGTCCCGCAGGTAAGTGGCCCCTATCAGATCCAGCGCACAGGTCTCTGAGGAGATGACATAGGCGTTGTTGTCTAGCAAGCCCAGACACATGGGTCGAAAGCCGTAGGGATCGCGGGCGCCAATGATCTGGTTTTCTGTGGCCATCACCAACGAATAAGCGCCTTTGATCTCACTCAAGGAGGTGATAAGTGCCTCTTCCAGGCCATGAACAAGTTGCCGGGCCATAAGATGCACGATCACCTCACTGTCCATGCTTGTTTGAAAAATTGAGCCTCGCTGTTCCAGTTCGCACTTCAGATCATGCGCATTAACCAGGTTGCCGTTGTGGGCGATGGCGAGGCTACAGCCGGAGTGAGTGATGCAGAAAGGTTGGGCGTTGACGAGCACGGACGAGCCGGTGGTGGAATAACGCACGTGTCCAACACCGAGATGGCCCTTCAAGCTGGCAAGGACATCTTCGTTGAAAATTTCGCTCACCAACCCCATGCCCTTATGATGGCGCATTAGTCGACCATCGCCGACGCTGATGCCGGCACTCTCTTGGCCACGATGCTGAAGGGCATAGAGACCGAAATAGGTAAGACGGGCGATGTCCTCGTGCCCATAAATGGCGAAGATGCCGCACTCTTCCTTTGGTCGGCCGTCAGGAATAATGATGGGGTGCGAGTGGTTGCTCAAAGTAAGTTCCTACAGTCGAGAATGAACTAAAGTGTCTAAATAGAAAATGCCTAAAATACACTAAAATCTAAAAGCTGCAATCCAAAATCCCAAGCACCGAATATCAGGGTTTCAGGTGTCGGGTGTCAGGTGTCAGCAATAAATGGTAAATCGTTTAAACCGTTAAAGTCGTTGAAACCGTTCAAATCGTAAGATCGCGGCTGAAAGCCGCTCCCACAAGAAAACCTTCTGTCCTCTGCCTTCCCAAATCCTTCAATCTGAAATTCCAAATCCCAATGACTAAGGTTTCAGTGTTCAGATTTCAGCTTTTTTGTTTTTCTTCCCTGACACCTGACACCTGACACCTGACACTCGACACCTGAAACCTTTAATTCTTAATTCTTCATTCTTCAATCTTCAATCTCAAATCTACAATCGTCAATCTCTCAATCGACAATCGACAATCCCTCAATTCCTCAATTCCTCAATCATTTCCATGATATTCCTGAATCGACCTAACCTCCAACTCGCCGCAGCACAGAGCAGCGATGGCCTGGGCAAAAGCTCTGGCACCGGCAATGGTCGTGGCGTATGGGAGATTATAAACCAAAGTGGCCCGCCGAATCAAATAGGCGTCGGAGGCCGTTTTGCTCCCAGTGCTGGTATTGATGACCAGGTTGATTTCCTCGTTCTTGATATGGTCTATGACATGAGGGCGTCCCTCACTTAATTTTGCCACTGTGTGGTTATGAGCCCCATGCTTTGTCAGAAAAGCTGAGGTGCCCTCGGTGGCATAAATCTCGAAGCCGAGCTGGGCGAAGTCATGAGCAACGGGGAGAATGGCCTGCTTGTCCTGGTCGCGGACGCTGATAAATACATTTCCGTTTAATGGTAGAGAATAACCTGCCGCCAGTTGGGCTTTGGCAAAGGCCATACCAAAGGTGCTGTCAATTCCCATGACCTCGCCGGTGGATTTCATTTCCGGGCCTAACAGGATATCTACGCCTGGGAAACGTATGAAAGGAAATACCGACTCTTTGACCGCAAGGTGAGTCGGTTCCACCTCCCGGGTAAAGCCAAGTTCGGACAGGGTCTTCCCCAGCATGATCTTGGTGGCGAGCTTGGCAAGAGGCACACCAATTGCCTTACTTACAAAAGGTGTAGTGCGTGAGGCCCGAGGGTTTACCTCCAGAACATAGAGCAAATCGTCCTTGACGGCATACTGGATGTTCATGAGGCCAACCACTCGCAGTTCTTTTGCTAGCGCTTTGGTCTGAACCTTGATTTCTTCGATGATGTCTTGGGGAATACTGATGGGCGGGAGCACACAGGCGCTGTCACCAGAATGGATCCCTGCCTCCTCGATGTGCTCCATGATGCCGCCAATCACAGTGGTTGTACCGTCTGAAATGGCATCCACATCTATTTCTATAGCGTCCCGGAGAAATTGATCCACCAAGATGGGATGGCCGGCGGAAACACGGACCGCCTCATGAATGAAGGCTTCCAGTTGTTCCTGTTCGTAAACGATTTCCATAGCCCGCCCACCCAAAACGTAGGATGGCCGGACCAAAACCGGGTAGCCAATCTTGGCAGCTGCTTCTAGAGCTTCAGAACCGCTTGCGGCAATGGCATTTTTCGGCTGTCGCAGCCCGAGTTTTTTGAGGAGAGTTTGGAAACGCTCTCGGTTCTCGGCCCGATCGATACTGTCCGGGGTTGTACCGATGATGGGGGCACCAGCCTTTGCCAGAGGAACGGCGAGGTTCAACGGCGTCTGGCCACCGAACTGGACGATGAGGCCGTCCGGCGACTCCCTCTCAATTATGTGAAGAACGTCCTCGTAGGTGAGAGGCTCGAAGTACAGTTTGTCTGAAGTGTCATAGTCGGTGCTTACCGTTTCCGGATTGGAATTTACCATGATCGACTGCACCCCCTCCTCACGCAGGGCAAAGGAGGCGTGGACACAGCAGTAATCAAATTCGATACCCTGACCGATTCGGTTGGGGCCGCCCCCCAGGATCATCACTTTGCGTACATCGTCGGGCCGTGATTCATCCTCGGACTCATAAGTGGAATAGTAGTAAGGGGTATACGCTTCGAATTCCGCTGCACAGGTATCCACCAGCTTGTAAACTGGAACGATATCAGCCTGTGTCCGACGTTCGCGGATGGTATCGTCATCCGTTCCCGTAAGTTCCGCCAAGCGACGGTCGGAAAATCCGTATGTCTTGGACTGTCGCAAAAGCTCATCGCTCAAGGGTTGCTGGCGTAGGTGAGTCTCAAAATTCAGAATTTGCTCGATGTTGTACAGGAACCAGGGGTCGATTTTGGTGAGTTGGTGGATTTCTTCCAGTTCTATTCCTGCCTCCATTGCCGCGGTAAGATAAAAGAGCCTCTCTGAGTTAGGCTCGCGCAGCTTTTGGCGAATAAGACCCTGGTATTCTGGGTCTTCGAAAGACTCGGGAGATAAACCGCTGTTCATGGAAAAGCGGTCGATTTCCAAGGAGCGTACTGCTTTCTGTAGGGCTTCCTTAAAGGTGCGGCCGATGGCCATGGTCTCGCCCACCGATTTCATTGTTGTGGTAAGGAAATCAGGGGTTTGAGAGAATTTTTCAAAAGTCCAGCGGGGGATTTTCACCACACAATAGTCAATGGTGGGTTCGAACGAGGCGCGAGTCTCTCGAGTGATATCGTTGGCGATCTCATCCAGGCTGTAGCCAACAGCAAGTTTGGCGGCGATTTTGGCGATAGGGAAACCGGTGGCTTTGGAGGCGAGGGCGGATGAGCGTGATACCCGGGGGTTCATCTCTATGACAACCATTTCACCGTCTTCCGGGTTGATGGCAAACTGGATATTGGAACCACCGGTTTCCACACCAATCTCTCTGATGACATCGATGGATGCGTTCCGCATGGCCTGATATTCGCGGTCGGTGAGGGTTTGAGCCGGAGCCACAGTGATGCTGTCACCAGTGTGGATACCCATGGGATCGAAATTCTCGATGGAGCAGATGATTACCACATTGTCCATGTGGTCTCTCATCACCTCCAGTTCAAATTCCTTCCACCCCAAAACTGATTCTTCCAACATGATGGTGCGATTCATACTGGCGTCCAGGCCTGCACGAGCCATACGTTCCAAATCTTCCCGGTTGTAGACTACACCGCCCCCAGTGCCTCCAAGGGTGAAGGAGGGTCGAATAATCAAGGGAAAACCGATCTTTTCTGCCACCTGGCGGACTTCTTCCATGGAGCGGGCAATTCCACTGGCAGGTACCCTCAAACCTATCTTCTCCATGGCAGCCCGGAAAAGCTCGCGATCCTCCCCCTTTTTGATCACCGGCAGGGAGGCGCCAATTACCTCCACCCCGTAGCGCTCCAGAACTCCCATCTCACCCACTGCCACCGCCACGTTTAAGGCTGTCTGCCCTCCCATAGTGGGAAGCAACGCCTGGGGTCTTTCCCGCTCAATGACTTTGGCCACACATTCGGGGGTGATGGGTTCAATATAGGTGCGCTGAGCCATCTCGGGGTCGGTCATTATGGTGGCGGGATTACTGTTGATGAGAACGATCTCGAAACCCTCTTCCCGAAGGGCCTTGCATGCCTGGGTGCCGGAATAGTCAAATTCACAGGCCTGACTGATAATTATTGGTCCTGAACCGATGATGAGAATTTTCTGAATATCTGTTCTTTTAGGCATGGAGTAGGTTGAATTGGGAGGTGTTTGTCAGTATTGTCCGTCTCACCGCGTCTCCGCGTCCAGGATTATGGTGCATTACCAACTCTTTCTCTGCATAAGGGTAAGGAAGTCATCGAAGAGGTATGTCGCGTCATGGGGACCGGGAGAGGCCTCCGGGTGGTATTGGACCGAATAGATGGGCAATTTCCGGTGCCGCATACCTTCAACAGTCTGGTCGTTGAGGTTAATGTGAGTGAGTTCCACATCTTTACCTTTGAGTGAGTCGATATCCACACAGAAGCCATGGTTCTGCGAGGTGATTTCCACCTTGCCGGTGAGCAGGTCCTTCACCGGCTGGTTGCTACCACGGTGACCGAACTTGAGCTTGAAGGTTGTGCCCCCCATGGCCAGGCCGAGGAGTTGGTGGCCCAAACAGATGCCGAAGATGGGGAGTTCGGGCAACAGAGATCGCACCGTGTTGATGGCATACGTGACTGCGGCAGGGTCTCCCGGTCCGTTGGACAGAAACAGGCCGTCAGGCTCAAGGGCCAGGATATCGGCTGGCTCAGCATGGGCTGGTAGGACGATGGTGTGGCAGTCGCGGCCAGCCAGATGGCGAAGGATGTTGTATTTGATGCCGTAATCCAGGGCTACAACTTTGTAGGGGTGACTGCGGTTTGGCCAGACATTGGCTCCTGTCATTCCGGGCTTCCAGGGGAGCGGCCGCCTTTCTCCATCCCAGAGGAAAGGAGATGGGGTGGTGACTTTTTCCACCATGTCACGACCCACCAAGCCGGGATAACCTTGCACCCTCTGCAACAGTTCCTCAGGATCTCTATCCCCCGTTGCAATGATGCCCTTCATGGTCCCCGCGGTGCGGATGTGTTTCGTGAGGGCACGGGTGTCAATGGACTCGATTCCTAGGACTTGCGCCTCCTCCAAAAACTCCTTGAGGCTCTTCTGGCTTCGCCAATTACTGGGATAGGGTAAGTATTCGCGGACTATGAACCCCTCAACTTGGATTGCTACCGATTCCATATCTTCATCGTTGATCCCATAATTACCAATGAGGGGATAGGTCATGGACACTATCTGGCCCTTGTAAGATGGATCGGTAAGGACTTCCTGATAACCCGTCATGGCTGTGTTGAAAACCACTTCACCGAGGGTTTCGCCCTGGCCGGCGAAGGTCTGCCCATAAAATGTCCTGCCATCCTCCAATACCAGGGTGGCGCGGGGTTGGTTGAAACTTGCCATGGTGGAACGTTACCTATGTACCTTATCGGTTGTCCAAAGACCGGGGTTCACGAGTCACTCAACATAATCGTTTTGATAAGGTAAGGCAAGCATTTTAGGTGGGCAAAAAACCCTTTTTAGTGGAGCTAATTTCCACCCATACAAAGACAGCTGCACTGCAAAGAATCTTAGCCCGGATATTTCGCGAATTGCCTGCTGCGACCGCGGATATGCGCGTCCTTCCGGGCGTCCTCGGGTATCGGACCCTGCGACGTACTGTTCAAGTACGCCTAGGATCCAATCCCCTGCGGTTGCCCGGTGGCACACACTTCTCCACGGTCTCGCGACACCAATTCGCGAAATATCCGGGCTAGGGATGAAGGTTGGTCTTGCCGGTACTATTGTTCCATGATTTTTCTGACTCGGGCGAGATCTTCAGGAGTGTCCACACTTACGGAATCATGAGGGGTGATGACCACAGATATGCGGAAGCCGTGCTCCAAGGCGCGAAGTTGTTCTAGCTTTTCCAGCCTTTCCAAGACACCCGGAGAAAGCTTGGTAAACTCCTGCAAAAAGCCGTTTCGGTAACCGTAGAAACCGAGATGTTTGCAATAGGGAGGAGTTGGCGATCCATCGCCGGCGGCAGGGATGGGAGTACGAGAAAAATAGAGAGCCTGGCCGCTAGAGTCCAGGACGACCTTGACAACGGCCGGATTGTGAAAATCATCCTTGTCTGTGCTCAAGTGGGCAAGTGTTGCCATATACACATTGGCATTCTCTCGGAGGTTATCGACAAGACTGTCGATCATTTCAGCCCGGAGCAGGGGTTCATCCCCCTGAATATTCACCACAACGGCATGGTCAGGAAGCATCAATTGGCGGGCTGCCTCAGCAACCCGATCCGTGCCGCTCTTATGATCACCGGAGGTCATGAGCACTTCTCCATCGAAGCGGGCAACCGCTTTCTGAATGCGTAAGTCATCCGTGGCCACCACCAGTCGTTGTAGGCTGGCCGCTCTGGCGGCACGCTCGTAAACGTGTTGGATCATGGGGCGGTCCTGGATCAGAGCCAATGTCTTACCAGGTAATCGTTTTGAATCATA
>JAUVTM010000026.1 GCA_030601545.1 Syntrophobacterales bacterium | reverse complement strand
ATGGTCTGTTCTCATTTGATGTCGATACAAACGAATTCCCCACTTTCGTCACGGATACATATATTTTTTTTATCGTAACTCGTCATCTCTCCGCATCTGGGGCATGGAGGCCGATTCTTAATAAGGGTCTCCATATCAAAGCTCTTACTATCTTTGAAGCTAATAGACGTAGGAACCAATTCTTGGCAACGCATGCAACGAACATGGATTTCTTTGACTTTGGACACGTTGAACCTCCCACTTCTTGTTTGCCAACACCCAGACGATACCGTCTTAGCCCGGATTATTCATGAACTCATTTCGCTTTCATGAATAATCCGCCCTCCGGGCTTCGACTCCGGCCTTTACGGGCCTCCGCTCAGGGCTAACCTTGAGCGGGCGCGAAGCACCCTGTCGAAACCCGCAACAAAGATTTTCAATTTGTTGCGGGTGCTTATTCGCGAATCCAAAAGATTCGTGAATAGTGCAGGTTAGGTATGGCTCTAAACTGCTTGGCTATTCAAATAGTAACCCTACCATAAGCCAAGAGAAAAAAGAAAGCCCCTCGACAGTCAGGCCTTGACCACGTTGGGTTCATCGTCGCGGTAGACACCGCGGGTGTCCACTATGAGCGATGCGTGGGTGGCAATGAGATCGTAGGGAAAACCGTCGTGATCGGTAATCAACAGCACACAATCAACATGTCGAAGCGCTTCCGGGGTCAGCTCCACGGACTGCAATTCAAATTGGTGCCGACGCATAGGGGGAAATACCGGAACGTGGGGATCACTGTAACATAGGTCCGCTCCCTTGCTCCTGAGGATTTCCATAATCTCCATGGCCGGCGACTCCCGAGGATCATCAATATTCTTCTTGTAGGCCAGGCCCAACACCAGTATCTTTGCCCCCTTGAGCGACTGACCCTTTTCATTCAGGGCATCTATCACCTTCCCCACCACCCAGTGGGGCATGGCCGCATTCACCTCACCGGCAAGTTCTATGAAGCGAGTGTTAATCCCGTATTCTCGGGCCTTCCAGGTCAGGTAAAAGGGATCAATGGGAATGCAGTGTCCGCCCAAACCCGGACCTGGATAGAATGGCGTGAATCCGAAAGGTTTGGTGGCAGCAGCATCAATAACCTCCCGAATGTCGATTCCCATCCGATCCGCCACGATCTTGAGCTCGTTTACCAGCCCGATGTTCACCGCCCGGTAGATGTTTTCCAATAGTTTGGTCAATTCAGCTGCCCGGGTAGAAGACAACGGCACAACCTGCCCCACCACCATACCGTAAAGGACTTGACCCACCTCCAAACACTCTTTGGTTGAGCCGCCGCAAACCTTAGGGATGTTCTCGGTATTGTAAATGGGATTGCCCGGATCCTCCCGCTCCGGGGAATAGACCAAGAAAACGTCTTTACCGATTATAAAACCGGACTTCTCAATTCTGGACCGAAGTTCCTCTTCGGTGGTGCCCGGATAGGTGGTGCTCTCCAGGCTGATCATCTGTCCCCGCCGCAGGTACGGCTGCAATGACTCAATGGTATGGCGCACAAAGGATAGATCCGGTTCACGATGTCTGTTGAGAGGGGTTGGCACACAGATAATGAGCACATCTGTTTCAAAGGCCCGACTGTAGTCACTGGTGGCATCGAGAAGAGGCACGGTCTTTCCTCCTCCTAGCTGCACCTCCTGCTTCCGCTTCTCAGCAATGGCTGCCGATGGGATATGGCCGATGTAGCTCTCTCCATTCTTGAGCTTGGCCACTTTAACTTCATCGATGTCAAAGCCCAGAACAGGAAACCCCACCTCTGTAAAACGTAACATCAGGGGAAGACCCACATAACCGAGACCCACAATGCCAATGACGGACTGACAGGTTTTGATCTTCTGGATCAGTTGTTCTTTCATACGATTCCTTACTGTCTATCCAGGGTTTTATATCGTCAAGGAAGCAAAGTGCGTGCCGTAATCCGCAATCCCACATCCATTGACGATTGACGATTGAGAGATTGTCGATTGAACCCTTAAGGTCATCGAAACAAGGATGTTGCTGAATTCATACATTGGCAATGAAAAATGAAAATCAAAAGAGGGAAACAATAGCCAATCTTCAATAGTCAATCCTCAATCCCTCAATCGACAATAGCCAATCCGCAATCCTCAATCTGTCCTGCTGCCTGCTGCCTGCTGCCCTCTAGGCCGGCATCATATCCCACGTTACCGATGAGTCAAGGATAAAAGACTTCCTTTCAGCAAATCATATCCCCCAGCGAATTGCTAGAAAAAACGCGGTTGCATTCTTTACCACTAGTGGTTATATTCCCTGTTGCGTTTGAAGAATCTAGCGCGGCAGACCGTCAGTATCCTGCTGGAGTAACCTTTGGACGACAGGGCGGGATTTAGCCAAGCTGTTTTGTCACAGTTTAGATTCTGACAGGTTCTGCCCCTACAGGAGGATAGAATGAAGGAACAAATTGAAGAAGCTCTGGACAAAATTCGGCCCGCTCTTCAACGCGATGGCGGCGACATCGAGCTGGTGGATGTGGAAGAAAACGGTGTGGTGAAAGTACGGCTGACCGGTGCCTGCAGCGGTTGCCCCATGTCACAAATGACCCTTAAGCAGGGCGTGGAGCGCATCGTCAAACAGATGGTGCCAGAAGTAAAAGCGGTTGAGTCCGTATAAACAGGCTATTTGTGGTACTTTTCCCCTCGCATGATCGTGCAGGCCCTATAGAGCTGTTCCAGGAGAATCAGCCTGCTCATTTCGTGGGTGTAGGTCATTTTGGAAAGGGCGAGCAGGGTTTGGGCCTGACTCCGCAGTTCGTTCGAAAATCCCAGAACCCCTCCCACAGCAAAGCATAGTTTCCGGCAGCCAGACTGCTCCAATCTTTGCCACCAGTGAGCCAGCCCTTCCGAGCTCATCTGTTTTCCCTGTCGATCCAGAACTACAAAGTGAGCGTCCCTGGGGACTGCGGCTGCCACCTTCTCGCTTTCAGCGGCCACCACCCTGGTTGCCTGGCTTTCTCGAGTCAACCGCTCGGAACGGACGGTTTTTACCTCCACCTGCACATACCGGCGCAATCGCCCCAGGAAGTCCTCTATACCCTCTCGCAAATAGAGCTCGCGGGTTTTACCAACAAATACAAGATGGATCTTCATTATTAGCCTGCTATGTCCACGAATCTTATGGCTTCGTGAACAAACACCTGCAAGAAAGCTGTCTCGCTTTCTTGCAGGTTTCGACTCGGTGTTAACCACACCTCGTCCTTCGACTGGCTCAGGATCCCGAGTGAAATCGAGGGACTCAAGGCTAACCCTGAGCGAAGGCCTGAAAAGGCTGGAGTCGAAGTCCGAAGGACGGGTTGTTCATGAAATCAACAGATTTTCATGAAACAATCCGGGTTAGGATTTCACAGCGTAGATGAAGAACTCACGGTTTCCTTTGGGGCCCAGCAGGCTTGACTCCGCAACCCCCTCGACCTCCAGCCCCTGACTGCGACAGAAATCTTCCAATTCTCCCACCACCTGCCGATGCAGCATGGGATCACGCACAACTCCTCCCTTGCCCACCTGGTCCCGTCCGACCTCAAACTGGGGTTTAATGAGCGCCAGTAACTGGCCACCACTTTTGAAAAACTCGAGGACCTTGGGAATAACTTTCTTGAGGGAGATGAAGGAGGTGTCGATAACTGCCAGATCCACGGACTCTGGAACTTGTTCACGGGTCAGGTAACGAACATTACACCGTTCCAGTACCACTACCCGAGAATCTTGGCGAAGCTGCCACGCCAGTTGGCCGTAGCCCACATCAATGGCGTAAACCTTTTGTGCCCCTCTCCGAAGAAGACAATCGGTGAAACCACCCGTGGAGGCGCCCACGTCCATGGCCACTAGCCCAACCACCTGCAATGAAAAAGTATCCAGAGCGGAGGCCAACTTGAAGCCACCGCGGCTTACGTAACCCTCGCCCGGATCGAGCACCTCCACCTCAACGTCAGGGGCAACTCGCTGGCCTGCTTTCAGAGCCTTGCGCCCCTCGACCCGCACTTTGCCGGCGAGAATCAAGGCGGCGGCACGTTGGCGGCTTTCAGCCAATCCTCTCTCTACCAGCAGTACATCAAGGCGTAAGCGCTCAGCCATCGGTTTTCAGCTCTCAGCAAAATATATTTAAAAACATAAGGTTAAGCTGATCCCGCCTGGGCGGGACTGAGTGCTGACAGCTCCATCCGGGAATCTCTGATTTCCGGACGGACGCTATTTAGATAACTGGACGATCGCTCAATGCTGACGGCTGAATGCTGCAATCAAGATGCGGCTTGTTTGACGCCATCGCCTGCAACCATGGCACGGGCGGCCTCTACAATTCCCGGAGTATCGATGCCGCAGGCGGAGCGTTGCACTTGTTGAGAGCCGTGCTCCACAAATTGATCACTGATACCTAAGCGAGCGATCCGAACTCCGGTGTGGCCCTCTTCAGCCAGCAATTCAAGCACGGCAGTGCCAAACCCACCTTGCAAGGCATTTTCTTCAACTGTAAGCAATCGATTGGTGTGGTTAGCCAACTGCACAATCAGGTCTCGGTCCAGCGGCTTTACGAAACGGCAATTGACAACAGCTGCCTTGATACCTTCTTTTTCCAGTTCCTTGGCCGCCTCCAGCGCTGGCAACACCCTATTACCTATGGCGAGAATGGCCAGGTCTTTGCCTTCACACAACAACTCCCCTTTGCCAATTGGAAGCGTCCGGATCTCGCTGTCCATGGACACCCCATCCGCCGTGCCACGGGGGTAGCGTAAGGCTATGGGGCCATCATGGTCCAGGGCGGTTTTCAGCATCCGCTGCAATTCATTTTCATCGGCCGGGGCCATCAGCACCAGGTTTGGAACGTGGCGCAGGTAAGAAAGATCGAAAACACCATGATGCGTGGGGCCGTCTTCACCCACCAGCCCACCCCTATCCATGACAAAGGTAACTGGTAGATTCTGCAGACATACATCATGAACCACCTGGTCGTAGGCCCGCTGCAAAAAGGTGCTGTAGATGGCCGCCACCGGTTTGAAGCCCTCCAAAGCCAGGCCGGCCGCGAAGGTCACTGCATGCTGTTCACAGATTCCCACGTCAAAAAAGCGTTCCGGATAGAGAGCGGCGAATTGGCTCAAGCCGGTGCCCTCGGGCATAGCAGCTGAGATGGCTACTATCTTGTCGTCTTCCTCAGCCAGCCTCACCATGGCCTGTCCAAAGATTTTAGTGTATGAAGGCGCCCCCGGCTTCGTTACGGGCTCGCCGGTACTCACCTCGAATTTGCCCAGACCGTGGAACTTGGAGGGATCACATTCTGCAGGCTTGTAGCCCTTGCCCTTGATGGTTAGGGCGTGTACCAACACCGGCCCCCTAACGTTTTTGGCATTGGTGAAGGCTTCGATGAGACGATCCAGCCGATGTCCCTTGATGGGACCAATGTACTCGAATTTCAAGGCCTCAAAAAGCATGCCGGGGGTGAAGAAACTCTTGAGCGAGTCCTCACCTCGTCTCGCCAATTGCAAGATGTCGTCACCAATCCCGGGAATACTGGTGAGAACATTGGCCACATCCCTCTTGATGCGAACGGCCAACTTGGTGGTCATCTTGCGGCTCAAAAAAGATGAAAGCGCGCCCACATTGGGAGCGATGGACATCTCGTTGTCGTTGAGCACAACTATGAGGTCGCGCTCCAGATACCCTGCCTGGTTGAGTCCCTCGAAGGCCATCCCCCCAGTCATGGAGCCGTCACCGATGACGGCTATTACCCTGTCGGTGTCGCCCTTCATGGCTTTGCCGGTGGCAAGACCGAGGGCCGCGGAGATGGAGGTGCTGGCGTGCCCAACACCAAAGGCATCGTATGGGCTCTCGCTCCGTTTGGGGAAACCGCTGATGCCCCCGTGCGTTCTGATGGTGTGAAACCGGTCCCTTCTACCCGTTATCAGTTTGTGAGCATACGCCTGATGGCCAACGTCCCAAACGATCAGGTCTTGTGGGGCATCAAATACGTAGTGCAGGGCCAGGGTCAGTTCCACCGCTCCCAGGTTAGGCGCCAGATGACCGCCGTTGCTGGACACAGTACAGATAATTTCATCTCGGATCTCTTCAGCCAACTGGTAAAGTTCTTCGATGGACAAAGACTTGAGATCCTGCGGGCCTTCTATGCCAGGAAGAAGAGGCTGTTCCTCCTGTTCGGACCTGGAGCTTTCTTTACTGGTTTCCTTACTCAACCTGGCACTCCTTCCTAGCTGGGCATTGAGCATGGCGCACGGCTTCTGAGTAAACAGCAAACGGTGAACGGACCAGAAACATCTTCTGAACTGTTTACCTTTTACCGTTTACCCTACACCGCTCTTGTGCCTGCTCCTCGTGCCCAGTGTCCAAATTCTTTATGCTACTTTTTCCTGGTTATTATATAATTTGCCAGCGAACGCAAGGGGGTAGCTCTATCATCGAACCCCTCTAACGCTGCCAAAGCATCATTTATCATTTCGTCGGCTGCTTGCCGCGAGCGTTCCAGGCCAACGGCCGCAGGATAGGTCACCTTACCCCTGGCCTCGTCTGCACCTGTGGTCTTGCCGAGAAGCTCGGTATCCCCCTCGATATCAAGAATATCGTCTGCTATCTGAAAAGCGAGGCCAATGGCCCTGCCATATCGGGCCAGAGCAGCAATCTGAGCTTCGGAGCCTTTCCCTGCCAGCGCTCCCGATTCAGCCGCCGCGGCAATAAGCGCCGCGGTTTTACGACTGTGCATTTGCTGCACAGTTTCCAGATCGGCTCGCTTATTTTGTGAGAGCATATCCACCACTTGGCCACCCACCATGCCACGGTAGCTTGCCGCCTTGGCAATTACCCCTATAACCTGCACCGCTCTTTCAGGCAGCAGAGAATTGTCGTCGCTAAGTAGCACAAAGGCCTCGGTGAGTAAACCATCACCAGCGAGAATGGCGATGGCTTCTCCAAAAGCCTTATGGTTGGTCGGCTTTCCACGCCGCAAGTCGTCGTCATCCATGGCAGGGAGATCGTCGTGTATAAGAGAATACGTATGAATCATTTCCAAAGCGCAACCAGCTGGCATGGCAGCTTGAACTTCACCACCCACCGCTTCGGACGCAGCCAGGCAAAGGATTGGGCGCAGTCTCTTGCCTCCAGCAAAGAGGCTGTAGCGCATGGCTTCAACAACTCTGGATTCAGGCCCATCTTGCTTTGGCAAGGCAACCTCCAGAGCCTCTTCCACCATTAGGCGCCGAGCCTCCAGATACTGCTTGAGGTCGAAGTCAGGAGTCATCTTCCTCCTCACTGAATGGAGTGGTTTGCAGTTTGCCGGCTTGATCCCGCATCAGCTTCTCCACTTTACGCTCAGCCTCATCTAGTTTATTGGCGCAGAACCTGGCGAGCTTCACCCCCTCCTCAAATGCTTTCAGAGTCTCTTCCAGGTGGAGGTCTCCTTCTTCCATCTGAGCGACGATGGCCTCCAGTTTATGCAAGACCTCCTCAAATTTTTCTTTCTTTCTAGCCACTTCTTTCCCTCATCCGCTTGTCACTCTCAAGAGGGCGAAGGGATCCACCCGGGCGCCTCCAAGCCGTACACCCCAGTGAAGGTGCGGCCCGGTGGCTCGCCCCGTGGAGCCAGCAAGCCCAATGACTGCGTTTTTTCCGACAAAATCTCCCTCCGAAACATTCAATTGGGATAGATGAAAATACATGGAATATAATCCCCAACCGTGATCAATAACCACTGCCTTGCCGTGAAAATAGAAGTCACCCACCAGAACAACCTTGCCATGATTGACCGCCCTTATTGGCTCGCCCTCAGCTGCACGCAGATCCACTCCCGAGTGAGGACTTCTCGGTTCATCATTCAGTATGCGCCTGAGCCCGAATGGTGTGTTGAGCTTGCCTGGGACCGGGCGGACAAAATTGCCCCTCCAGTAACGTCTGGGGCTTTGTTTGTACCATAGTCTGCTGAATTTCGCGCCTTCTTTTTTTACCCGCTCAAGCGTGGCAGGGTCCAAGGTAACCATCTTTTTCGGCAGGGTCAGACGCTGTACCCCATAGTCCTTATCCACCACCTTCAGGGTTGTCCGTCTGGTCAGAGGACTGTTCCCTGGAGAGCTAACCTCTACTTTCAAAGGGTACGTCCCAGGAGCCAGTTTCAAATCAATACCCACCAGAGAGCCATAATTGTCTTCATCGATCCTGAAGAACTCAAGGGGCTGTCCCCGCCAGAAGCCCATCACTTTTGAGCCGTCCGTCGCCCCTTTGAGTACGATTTGTACAACTTCTCCCTGGGCCACAGGCTGTTCCGGCCCAATCAGTTCTAAGGTCTCTGCCATTGTTTTCGCTGTGAGAGCAAGAATTAAAAGTGTAAATACTATCAGAAATACTCTTCTCAAAATCACCACTCCTGACCCAACCATCCCACCCTCAATTGGTCTCCTCTACGTCGGTCACATTACATCTCAACGCGCCTTCATGGAGGCGCACTCGCACCGTAGCACCCTTTTTCACTTGCCTCACCGAGCGAACCACCTTCCCCTTCGGCCAGGTGGATGTAATGCTGTAACCACGTGCCAGTATCCCCAGGGGACTCAAGCCATCCAGCTGTGTCAGGCTGCGTTCCAGGGTCTGGCGTTTTCTGTGCAGACTCTGTCCGGCGAAGAGTCCAAGATCTCGCCAACACTGGTCCAGAAGACCTCGTGACTCGGAAATCCTGCGGCCTGGGCTGAGATGTAGCAAATGATCTCTGAGCCGAAAAAACGTTTGAGCCTCGGAATTCAGCCTTTGACCAATAGCGAAATCCAGACGTTGCGTATGTTCGTCCAGACGCAGTCGAAGATCAGCCAGTCGTGCGGCTGGATGCCGCAACCGCTGTTTACGGCTGCTCAAACGCTCTCCGGCAAGGCTCAGTATTTGACGGACACGACCCTGCAACCGCTGAAACAGATCGGCCACGTGTGCTTCAAGGGCCTCTTTGTGCTGGGCCACCATTTCAGCAGCCGCCGAGGGTGTCGGTGCGCGTACGTCTGCGGCCAGATCGGCCAAGGTGGTGTCTATCTCATGGCCTACCGCAGAAATAATCGGAATTTGCGACTTGAAAATAGCCCGAACTACACCTTCCTCGTTGAAAGCCCACAGATCCTCCCAAGACCCTCCACCTCGGCCGACGATCAGAGCATCGACAGGAAACTCGGCGTTGAAGGTATCAATCCCTGTAGCTATCTCCTCTGCAGCCCCTTCACCTTGAACCCTGACCGGGTAAAGGTAAATCTCCAGGTTGCTGTACCGCTCCCTGACCACCCGAATAATGTCCCGGATGGCAGCTCCCGTGGCAGAAGTCACCACCCCTAGACGCTGGGTGAGAAAGGGAATTGGTTTTTTGTGTTCGGGATCGAAAAGTCCCTCTGCTTCCAGGCGACGCTTCATCTGCTCGTAGGCAAGCTGCAGCGCCCCCAGACCCCGGGGTTCCATCACATCCACCAGCAGCTGGTATTCACCCCGAGGCTCGTAAACACTGACCCTGGCCTGACATAGCACGTGTAGGCCATCTTCCGGCTGAAAGCGCATCCATCGCTGCTGGGAGCGGAACATAACACAGCGCACCTGGCTTTCGGCGTCTTTGAGTACGAAGTAGTAGTGGCCGGATGCAGGCACCCTGAAATTGGAGATCTCGCCTTCCACCCAAATGAAGGGGAAGTGATCCTCCAGCAGCCCGCGTATCTCCCTGGTGAGTTCGCTAACCGAGAAGATACGGCGTTGGCCTGACTGTTCTAATGTAAATGAGGTCGGGTCGTTGAGATCCATATGTCAAATTCCTAAAATGACTAAAATGAGATAAAGTGCCTAAATTGAACTAAAATGTACTAAAATGCCTAAAATTCTAACAACAAAACTCTCAAATAGCTCGCCTACTTACTGAAGTACGTCCGCGGCATTAAGGATGAGCCCTCTAGTAGCACATTTCGGCACCAGATTCAAATATACGCAAGGTACAACATGCTTTGCGAATTACCGCCCTAAAACTTTCCAGCAACGTACCCGGTGGGTGGCGTTAACCTCATAAAGCTCAATCTCTCCTTTCCTGCAGCGGTCCTCAACCAGAGGACAGCGGTTCTGAAACTTGCAGCCCGGGGGAGGATTGAAAGGGCTAGGTACATCGCCAGCAAGCGGTGTCCAAGAACGCTTGGCGGAGGGCTCGGGCACGGGTGCCGCCTCCAGCAGAGCCGAAGAGTAGGGATGGAGATGCTGGCTGTATACCACCTCTGCTGGGCCGTACTCCATAACGTGTCCAAGATACATGATGGCCACATTGTCGCTGACGTACTCGACCACATTCAAGTCGTGGGCTATAAAGAGATAGCTCAGGCCCAGCCTTTTTTGTAAATCTTGAAGAAGATTGAGGATTTGGGCCTGGATGGAGACATCAAGGGCCGAGATCGGTTCGTCACAGATGATCAGCTCTGGCTCCACGCTGAGTGCTCGGGCAATGCCCACTCGCTGTCGCTGACCACCGCTGAATTCATGAGGATAGCGCTGGGCGGCCCAGGCCGGGATTCCCACCATTTCCAACAGCTCGGCCACGCGGGTTTGCCGCTTCTCCCGGCCTCCCATCTGGATGGTGCGCACCCCCTCCTCAATGGACTGTCCCACGGTCATTCTGGGATTGAGGGAGCCGAATGGATCCTGGAAGATAATCTGCATCCTTCGACGGTAGGATTTCATCTCAGCCCGAGAAAGCTCGGTGATATCCTCACCCTGGAATAAGATTTTTCCTGCATCCGGTTCAATCAGCTTGAGGATAAGACGAGCCAGGGTTGATTTGCCGCAGCCGCTCTCGCCCACCAATCCAAGTGTTTTGCCGGCTGACAAACCCAAATCCACCCCATCCACCGCTTTTATCCATCCCACCACTCGCTGGAAAAAGCCACGGTGCACGGGGAAATACTTCTTCAGGCCCCGCACCTCGAGGATCACGTTGTTTGCCGGAGTAGCCAGTTCATCCATTACATTCTTTTTTCGGGCGGGGGTAAACCCCGCCCCTACACATTATTACTATCGAGATGGGCAGTGCCCACCCTACATTATATCCTTTTTTTGTTTTCCCTTTGCGCTATGCGCTCTGCTCTTTGCGTTTTTGTGCGTGAATAATTGGACACCTTGCCAGGTGGCTGTCAGCAAAGTTGCACATCTCTGGAAACTGACTGCGACAACTATCTTGGACATAGGTACAACGGGGATGGAACGGGCAACCTGGAGGTTTCCTGGTGGGATCAGGAACTGCCCCAGGGATGGTGGCCAATTCTTGCCCCCTTTTCCTGCGACCAGGCAATGATTCCAGTAACCCCATGGTATAAGGATGACAAGGTTCATGGAAAATCTGCCAGACCGAGCCCACCTCCACCACAATCCCAGCGTACATCACGTAGATCCGGTCGGCCACGCTCGCAACCACACTGAGATCGTGGGTAATCTGCAAGATGGCCATTCCTCTTTTTTGCTGAAGCTCTCCAAAAAGGTTGAGTATCTGAGCTTGAATGGTCACATCCAGGGCAGTGGTCGGTTCGTCTGCAATAACCAGATCAGGGTTGCAAGCGAGAGCCATGGCGATCATGACCCGCTGACGCTGCCCGCCGCTCAGGTGGTGAGGGTAGTCGTGGATTCGTTCCTCTGGCGAAGGAATGCCCACATCGTGGAGTAGTTTAATGACCCTCTCCTCGGCCTCGTTGGGGCTCACGTGCTCATGGGTGGTGAGCACTTCCTCTATCTGGTACCCGATGGTGAAAACCGGGTTCAGTGAGGTCATCGGTTCCTGGAAAACCATGGAGATTTTCCGACCCCTGATTTGCTGCAAATCCTGTTCACCCAAATCAAGGAGGTTTTGCCCTTTAAAGGTAACGGTGCCGCCAGCGACCTTCGCCGGTGGCTGCGGCAGGAGGCCAAGAATGCTGAGGGCGGAGACTGTTTTGCCACATCCGGACTCACCCACCAGGCAGACCGTTTCACCCTGCCCCACCTGATAACTCACGCCATCAACGGCCTTTGCCACGCCCTGGTCAGTATCGAAATAGACTTTCAGGTCATTAACGATTAAAAGAGGTTCATTTGACATGGTTTGTTGAGTTTCTGGCGGGCAGTGCCCATCTAACATTTATGATTGCAGATTGCGGATTTCGGATTGAAAATAAAAAAACAAATAGAAAAATAAATCTTAATTTCGCAATCTGACCTCTGCCTACTGACCTCTGACCTCTAATCTCCGTCTCGCCGTTTCTCCGCGCCCCCGCGTCTTTTCTCTCCTGCTCCATGCTCCATGCCCTACTTGTCCTGAGCCTGTCGAAAGATGCTCTATGCCTCCCCATATCCCACATTCACATTCCAAAATTCCAAATACCAAGCACCAAATCTCAGGGTTTCAGGTGTTCCACCGGAGGCGGATCAGGTGTCAGGTGTCAGGTGTCAGGAAAAAAAACATAGAAGCTGAAACCTGAACACTGAACACTGAAACCTTATTCATAGTGTAATTTACATTAACTTCCGCCTCTACATATCAAGAACGAGGACGAGTTAAATTCTAATTCCGAAATTCGCAATTCGAAATTACTTCTCTCTGCGCTAAGTGCCCATATCCCAGGACGTCAGGTACTTCTCTTGCTCTGGGAGCAGTTCGTCTATTTCAACCTCCATGGCGGCGAGTTTAAGTCTCCCAATCTCCCGGTCAATTTCCTCGGGCACACCGTAAACTTTCTTTTCCAGGGTATTGCCCTTTTCTGTCACATACGAGGCCGTCAGGGCCTGGTTGGCGAAGCTCATGTCCATGACACTGGGAGGGTGACCCTCGGCAGCTGCCAGATTAACCAGACGTCCTTCCCCCAATACGTTAACACGCTTACCGTTCGACAGACGATATTCTTCGACGCTCTCTCGAATCTGCCGCTTTTCCTCGCTCATCTCTTCTAATGCTTCCAGGTCGATTTCCACATTGAAGTGGCCTGAGTTGCAAACCACTGCCCCATCTTTCATCGCGGCAAAATGTTCCCGCCTGAGGACCTTGATGTCCCCAGTCACGGTACAGAAAAAATCTCCCAACTCGGCCGCCTTCAGCATGGTCATTACCCGATAGCCATCCATTACCGCTTCCAGGGCGCGTAGCGGGTCCACTTCTGTGACGATTACATTGGCCCCCATTCCATTGGCGCGCATCGCTACCCCACGACCACACCAGCCGTAGCCCGCCACCACGAAAGTGGAGCCGGCCAGCAATCGGTTGGTGGCCCGGATGATCCCATCCACCGTGCTCTGACCGGTTCCGTACCGATTGTCGAAAAGGTGTTTGGTGTTGGCGTCGTTAACGGCGATAATCGGATAGGCCAGCACGCCTTCGGCGGCCATGCTTTTGAGGCGCATTACTCCGGTGGTGGTTTCCTCGGTTCCCGCAATGATGTCCTCCAGAAGCTCTCGCTTGTCAGCATGGATCGTGCTCACCAGATCAGCGCCGTCGTCCATGGTAATTTGGGGTTTCACCTCCAGAGCCTGGTATATGTGGCGATAATAGGTATCCCTGTCTTCACCTTTGATTGAAAATACGGGGATGTCTTCGCTTGAAACCAGGAAGGCCGCCACATCATCCTGGGTGCTCAGCGGGTTGGAAGCGCATAAGTGCACTATTGCCCCACCCGCCTTGAGTGTCTGCATCAGCACAGCGGTCTCTGTGGTTACGTGCAGGCAGGCGGCGATCCGCACACCTTTCAGTGGTTTTTCGCGAGAGAAACGATCTTTGATAACATCGAGTACCGGCATACCCTGGGTTGCCCATTCCACCCGGTTTCCACCCATTTCCGCTAATGAAAGGTCCTTTACATCATATTCCATACAGACGAAGTCCTCCTTCCAA
>JAUVTM010000006.1 GCA_030601545.1 Syntrophobacterales bacterium | reverse complement strand
CGTGATGAGAGTCTGTAGTCTGAAAAGTACGGTCCAACGAGCATGGTCGGGAGAAGATGTATTAAAATAAGAGATTTACCCTTTTTCTAAATTAGGCCTCCAGGGCAGGCCATGTCAAGAAAAATCACCCATCTGATATGAACTAGGTAGGTTGAGGGGAGGGGGTCAAGGAAGCAGCTTGTTCTTCTTGAGATCCCGAACGAACGCTTCGATTACGGCGTCGAAGAGCTTAATTTTTGACTTCGGATTTGCGGTTTTCGATGTGGCTGCCCAGATCGGTTTCTCCGTTCCGGCATCGTGGAGCTTTGTTTCCAATCCTACCCTTACGCTGGTAGTGTATTGCGCTGGCTGGTGGCTATAACCATAGGCGGTGCTGTAATCTCCATAATACCTTCCTTGATAGTCATCCGGTCTCCCGTACTCGCTCGTCGAGGGACTACGTATCTCTTCCTCTTCCAAACTAACCAAACGCGTTACGAGCACGGCATCAACATCAAGTTTTTCAATTGCAGCTAGTATGGCCGCTTTTTCTATCTTTTGATCTGACGGCATGACTGACGAACTCGCAACAGCCTGTACTCCTGCTGCCTGGAGTTTCTCCACGAACTTGTTCTCAAAAGAGCGCCTCGTATTCTCTTCCTTTGCCACCCCAATGACGAACAAATCGGAGAACGGCGCCCCCCGATACCCATCGTCTTTCCAGGTTTCCGTTATCTTTGTGGTCGCGCAAGAAAAAAAGAGAAGGCTGGCGAATATAGCAAAAGTTGCACATTTGAATAATCTTTTCATCAATGAACCTCCCTATCCATTTAGAATTTGATATCCGCTTATCATACTAGAGGTTCAGAAGCAAGGCGAGAATTCGTTCATCAGGTGGGATATCTCAAGGCTAACCTCATGAGGGGGTTAGCGGTCAATCAGACCAATGAGTTCGGTGGCCAAATCCTGATCCAGGGTTTCAAGAATCCTATGTTCCTTTCGTGCTGACGATCTGTCACCAAGCATCAAATAATTCAACCCCAAAGCATAGTGTGCCTGGGCATATCCAGGTTTGATTCGGATCGCCTTTCTACAAACTTCCACCGCATCGCTGTTTCGGCCAAGCATGGTATAGGCTATGCCAAGTCCCAAATAGGCTGTGGCATAATCGGGACTTAATTCAACTGCTTTTTGAAAAGACGTGAGGGCGTCCTCCCACGTTTCGAGCTGGGAATATACAATGCCCAAACCGAAATAGGCCAGTTCATAATCAGGCTTGATGACAGTGGCTTTTTTGAAAGCCTCAATCGCTTTGTGCCAACGCCCAAGATCGTGATATCTCAAGCCGCGAGAGAAATACGTTACGGCAGAGTTAGATTGGCCAGGAGCCCGCTGGTTGTCAGGCCTTATCTCTTCGCGAATCTGATGTTTTTTGGCAGGGGGTGTTACAACCGCGGCAAACGAGCCAATAGTCAGAGACTGCCAAGAAAAAACAGCCACAGAAAGTAGTAAAAGAACTTTAGTAACAACTAAATGCGAAGTTATATGCTTCCTGCGTTCCATGAGACCGTCTTGGATTGAGAATGGTGGGATTACACCCTTAACCCGGATATTTCACGAATTGCCTACTGCGACCGCGGATATGAGCGTCCTTCCGGGCGTCCTCGGGTATCGGGCCCTGCGACGTACTGTTCAAGTACGCCTCGGATCCAATCCCCTGCGGTTGCCCGGTGGCACACCCTTCTCCACGGTCTCGCGACAGCAATTCGTGAAATATCCGGATTAAGTTAGACAAGAACCATACCAGTTTGAGGGCTTGCGTAAATTCGCTGTCTTTTCTACTACTTAACTGTAATTATCGCGTGAACTAAGCGAAGAATCGTGGCAAGGAAGTTCATAGATTTGGTAAAAAAAATCCACTAATTGGCACTCTTAACCCTAATATTGCATACCCACGCCGACGCGCAGCGCAGGCGCTTGCGCCGCGTGGGAAAAACGGGTCAGAGTGCGCCAGATGTGAGCGCGCGCAGGCTGGGACAGGATGAACAGTACTTTACCGTACGTGAGATCCTGTCCGAGGCGAGCACGCTCGCAGATGGCGCACTATCACGCGAGCGCAGCGATTTTTACCGGTTTGGGTATGCAACGTTAGGGTTAAGGGTGGGACAAGCGAGAAAAAACAGACGGATTCATAATCAGAAGATGTTCTCCAACTTCGGAGTTCAGAACTGGATTCAATGTAAAAGTCCAATCATTGGCACACCTTCGTGTGACTTTGCCAAGGGGCTTCTAAGGTGCTCGTCAATATGGACTTTGCGGTCTACCCTTCTCTCCGTATTACGTGTATGGTCTTCTGCGTCTCTTCTTGTTCAACCGCTTTATAGCTTTCTCGTGTTTCAGTCTACTTCTCTCACCTTTACTCAAATAATAACGATGCCTTTTTATTGAAGGCCCAACATTCCTTTGAAAGTCTCTCTTGAGTCGCTTGAGTCTTTTTTCAAAAGTATGCAAGTTGTGCCACCTTTCTTTGACTTGAATCCGGGCAAGGGATCTGTTGCCACTAAATCTTTGTGACGTTCTGGGCTGCGGGACCTTTCGTGCCCTCTCCCACCTCAAAACTTACCCGGTCACCTTCCTGGAGAGTTTTAAACCCGGTCATGTTGATGGACGAATGGTGAACGAATAAGTCCCCGCCGTCATCCTGCTCGATAAACCCATAACCTTTCTGATCACTAAACCACTTCACAGTTCCTTCAGCCATGTTCCTGACCTCCATGGAAAAAATGTTACAATGGCCCCTATTCTCAAGCCGCCGCAATTAGAAGGGAGATGTTCCTTCGAAACGAAGCCGAATAAGGAATCTACAAAATTTCGAGTAGCTCAATCTTAAAAGCGAAATCCCCGCCTTGAGATCATGTGTTCTTTTAAACATACCAACCACTTGGTCCTTTTCCAGGGTAGGGGCCTACTGCGGTGCAGCAATAGAGCTTAACTTTCAACGCAGGGTATCAACAACCAGTCCAACAATCAACACTAAATCACATCTTTTTCAAAAATCACAAATGTCTTCGGGGTTAACCGGAGTGCAACAGTTTTCTGCCTAACCGTATCACCTCTCTCACCAGAACTTCAAAGTCTTCCCGTTTGCTCCGATGGTTGGTAATCGCCACGCGCAGGGCATAGGTCTTAGGGTCTGTTCCCAGTCAAGGGTCTTTCTAGAACGCTTTTCAGGCTGTTCCGAGTGGTCATTTGACCTAATTTTATCCGTTCTCGTGGTTGTTACTTTGCTCATGGCCGCACTCGACAATCAATGGCAATAAACTTTTGTCTGTTATTACCGCAACGAACATGCCAACTCCCTGGAATAAGGAATCAACATGTAGGGGTTAGATATAAGTTAAGATTTATTTTTGCTTTTAGCGGTCGTTTCGGTTAGAATTCTGCCGATTCTTTTGGTTCCCCTGTTCTAGTTCGCACTCTTACACGGATTCACCTCGCACTGATTCTCGCTGGCCGGTATGCTCCTCGTTCTCACCTGGATCTACGGGATTTTATTGCTTGATAATCCTATGGTGGTAGTATATATTCGCCATGTTGGTTTTAGGGCAGATCTTTTCTTCCTCCATGTGCCTTTATGGTGGACCTAATCACAAAGACTAATCAATTTCGATTTTGGGGAAACGGCATAACCCGCTGCTAGCTTGATGAGGGAAGGGGAGTACTGTGTTTTTTGACTTTGCCAACGTTTTTATCTTCATCATTCTGGGGCTGCTAATGACATTCGTGATCATTACAGTCTCTAGATTGCTTGCTCCCCGGGTTTCGGACGTCCCCGACAAGTTCACCACCTATGAATGCGGCGAGCGGCCTGTGGGCTCGGCCTGGATCCTTTTTAATTTCAGGTTCTATGCGGTGGCATTGGCGTTTCTCATTTTCGACATCGAATTGGCGTTAGTCTTTCCTTGTATCTCTGTTTACAAGAAGTGGCTAGAGGCTGGCAGCGGTTTGTTTGCCCTCATAGAAATTACGATTTTTGTGGGGATCCTCTTTTTAGGTTTGATTTATATGTGGAACCGAGGTGACCTGAAGTGGACCAAGGAAGTGTCTGAGGAGTTGGAAGAAGGAGTAGTGCTGGAAGAAGAAAAACCCATTATGTTCTAAGGGAGAACGCAGATGATTCACCTTCACAACAAAATGCCGTCTGAGGGTTTTTTTGGCGCTGCTTTCACCACAGTGGATCGAGCCCTTAACTGGTTCAGACTCTCCTCGGTCTGGTATCTTCTCTTCGGTCTGGCCTGCTGTGGCATCGAATTGATGCAGACCGGCGGGCCGCGCACTGACATTGATCGCCTAGGTTCAGTACCTCGTCCCACTCCCAGGCAGGCTGACTTGATGATCGTGGCCGGAACCCTCACCTATAAAATGGCCTCGCGGCTGCGTCTTCTCTACGATCAGATGGCTGAACCCAAATATGTTATTGCCATGGGCAGTTGCGCTAATTGCGGCGGTCTTTTTCAACTCTCCTACTCGGTGGTCAAAGGGGTGGACAAAATCGTGCCCGTGGACGTCTATGTCCCCGGCTGTCCGCCCAGGCCTGAGGCGCTCACGGAGGGCATTTTGAAGCTCCAAGAGAAAATTCGCACTGAACGATTCCTGGTGAAGAGTCCATAGTGGAAGCGCAGGGTATCCTCGAAAGGATCAAGAGAATCATTGGTGAGGCTGATCTGGTATGGATTGACGACCAGCCTGGAGACCCCTATCTAGTCATACCCAAAGAAAAGCTGCGGCGGCTGGCCATTTACCTGAAAGGGGACCCTCATCTCGCCTTTGACACCCTAATGTGTCTGAGCGGTGTACACAACATGGGGGAGCAAGATGAGGTGGAGGTGGTCTACCACCTTTATTCACTAAGGCACCGCCACCGGTTTATTCTCAAGGTAAAGTTGGACCGCCCGGCCGTCTTTCCCCATTTCTATCTGAGGGTAGATTCAATATCCGGGATCTGGACTGCCGCAGCCTGGATGGAACGAGAGGCTTACGACATGTTCGGCATCCATTTTGTGGGCCATGACGATTTCCGGCGGTTGCTCCTTCCCACTGACTGGGAAGGCCACCCATTGCAGAAAGACTATCAAGAACCTGATGCCTACCGAGGAACAAGTACGACGAGGGAAGAAACAGAAGGAATATTGGCCGAGGAGAGCGGTTGATGCCCTTAACTACAGAAACAATGGTCCTCAACATGGGCCCGCACCACCCCAGCACCCATGGGGTCCTGCGCTTTATCCTGCGCACTGATGGTGAGGTAATCCACAGGTGCCGGCCGGATATAGGTTACCTGCATCGCGGGCTGGAGAAGATTGCCGAGCAGCTCCCCTACGCTCAATTCATGCCATATACGGACCGTCTTGACTACCTTGCCGCCATGAACTGCAACCTCGGTTATGCCATCACGGTGGAGCAGGCGGCACATATTGAAGTGCCGCCACGGGCCGAGTACATCCGGGTTCTGGTGGCTGAACTGAATCGGATTATTAGCCACCTGATTTCAGTGGGCACCTTTGCCATGGACATCGGGGCGGTGACTCCCTTCACTCACGCGATACGGGAGAGGGAATGGGTCAATGATCTATTCGAGGAACTGTGCGGAGCAAGGCTTACCTATAACTACATTCGCTTTGGTGGGGTGGCCTTCGATTTACCTGAGGGGTTTCTTAATCGGCTGAGCCAGTTTCTGGACTATTTCGTGCCGCGGCTGGAGCAATACAACCGGTTCATATCCAAGAACAAGATCTTCAAAGAACGGCTGGTGGGGGTGGCGGTGATCAGCCAGCAGCAGGCTCTTGACTACGCTCTAGTGGGTCCCAATCTACGGGCCTCTGGCATTGATTGGGACCTCAGGAGAGATGAGCCCTATTCAGTATACGGAGATCTGGAATTCGATGTTCCCGTTGGAACCTCAGAATTCGGGGTGTTGGGAGACTGCTACGCTCGCTACTGGGTCCGGATCTGGGAAATGGAGCAAAGCGTGCGCATTTTGCGCCAGTGTATCGCCAAGATGCCCGAGGGTCCCTATTTGAATAAGTCGAAGAGAAAACTTAAAGTGGAGCCGGGAGAGATTTATGTGCGCACCAAGGCGCCCCGGGGTGAATTGGGTTTCTATTTGATAAGCCAAGGCGGAATTCGGCCGCACCGGCTGAAAATTAGGACCGGTTCTTTTTCCGCAATGAGCATTGTAGAAGAATTGGGCGCAGGTCTCATGGTGGCCGATCTGGTAGCACTCATCGCCAGTCTGGACGTGGTTGCACCGGAGGTGGACCGTTAATCAGCAGGCAACTAGCAGCGGGCAGCGGGCAGAAAATCAGAGGTCAGAGATCAGACGTCAGAGGTCAGGGGTAAAGCCGATCTCTGATCTCCGACTTCTGACCTCTGTGATAGGCGACTTTAACGATTTGAACGATTTAAACGACCCATAACCCATTATCTAATTTCAGGCACTTTAGTTCACTTTAGACATTTCTTCTTATGGAAAACCTGGTAAACGATCTTTTCGGACAATTCGCCTTTCTTCAGAAGCTGGGCTATGTGCCAACGGCTGCGGTTGTGATGTTGGCCTGTGGTTTCCTGGTTTTGAATTTCTTTGGGTTGATGTCAGGCCTTTTTACCTTCTTCGAAAGAAAGGTTGCGGCGTGGACCAACTCGCGCAGAGGCCCTAACCGGGTAGGACCTTACGGGCTCGTACAATTTATGGCCGATGGTGTGAAGCTCATCCTCAAAGAGGATATCATCCCCGCCGCTGCTGACCGAGGTATTTTCAAATTTGCCCCGTACCTGCTCCTGTTAGGCACCGTCCTCTCTTTCGTGGTGATCCCCTTCGGGCCCAAATGGATCATAGGCGATCTGAATGTTGGGGTTTTATACTTACTGGCCACGGGTTCCTTCAGTGTGATTGGGCTGATCATGGCGGGCTGGGCCTCCAGCAACAAGTATGCCCTGTTGGGGGGTATGCGCGCAGCCGCACAGATTGTCAGTTACGAGATTCCCAATGCCCTGGCGATTCTGGTGGTGGTGCTTACCGCCGGTACCATGAGTATGCAGGGAATTATTCGGGCCCAAGCTGGCGGCATTCACCACTGGTTCCTCTTCAGTAGTCCTTTCAGTTTTTTGGCCTTTTTTATCTATTTCATCTCGGCCATTGCCGAGATCAACCGGGTGCCCTTTGACATTCCTGAGGCAGAGTCAGAGCTTGTGGCTGGCTATAATATCGAGTACAGCGCCATGCGATTTGGTGTCTTTTTCGCGGCTGAGTTCGGCAATATTTACGTCATCAGCGCAGTGGCGGTGACCTGTTTTCTTGGGGGCTGGCAAGTTCCACTGCTTGGCGTGGGTGATTTGGGGCCAGTGGGCCGTGGCTTGGGTAATTTCTTGAGCCGTGGTGATGTTTTGATACTTATGCTAGCAGTTGCCCTGGGTATTAGCATGCTGGCCTGGAAAGCGTTGCGGGCTTTTGTATGGGACGTGCGTCGTAAACGGGCTTTCTTCGGCAGCCGCTTCGTGCGCTTCCATTCAGAATTACTGGTTTTGGGGCTGCTTTTTGCCGGCGGTGCTTTGGTGTTGGCCCTTCACGTGCCGCTCCGCGCCCATCTTCCCACCATTTACCGGTTGGTCTTTCAATATCTTGTGCCGTTTCTGGTCTTTTTTGCCAAGGCCATGCTGGTCGCATTTGTGGTGCTTTGGTGGCGCTGGACCCTTCCCAGGTTGCGAGTAGATCAGTTGATGGGGGTGTGCTGGAAGTATCTTATCCCCATGGGATTCGCGTGTTTGGTTGGACAGGGCTTCTGGATGTGGCTTTTCAGCTGATGGATAAGGAGGAAGGTTGAAAGTCTCTGAGGGGATCAAAGAGTACTTTGGCAACATCTACGAGAGTGTCACCACCATTTCTATGGGTATGTGGATTACTTTCAAAACCGCCTTCTTCGAGCGCAAGGTGACCCTCCAGTACCCCTCTCATGATATTATTGAGGGTAAGCCTAAAGATGCATCTCTCCCTGCCCAAAAAAATCTACCTCTACCTTTTGAACCCCTGCTTGGGGCCAGTCAGCAAAATTACAGGGGTCCTCTCAATACCCAACTGCCGGAACGCTACCGAGGTCTGCTGGGCTACGCTGAGCTCAAGTGCATATCCTGTCTTCTGTGTGTTCAGAACTGCCCCATTGATGTCATCAGGGTCAAGGGCGTCAAGATTGAAGGACGCAAGGGCAAGGCGCCGACAACCTTTAGAATTGACTACTCCAAATGCATGTTTTGCGGGCTTTGCGTGGAAGCATGCCCCACTGATGCTGTTTTTTTCACCCGTCAGTTTGAGGGGGCCACTTTTGAATACCGCACTTTGATCAGGGAGTTCATAAGTCCTGAGCTTTATCTGGAGCGGTTGCAGTTGGCCGAAGTGGCCAAAGAGAAAGCCAAAGAGAAAAAGGAGAAGAAACAGGAAAGCGAGGAGAAAGATCAGTAGTCAGAATTAATAATTTCGAATTTCGAATTTCGAAATGTTTAGGCCCTATGCCTTGAGCCTGAGTTGCTTGCTACTCACAATTGGATAGAAGAAAATGAAAGATATAATCTTCAATGTTTTTATACTGGTGACAATCATTCCCTGTTTCTGGGTAGCGCTCTCCAGCAATATCGTCCATGCCGCCTTCTCCTTGCTCATTACCTTATTTGGGATTGCCGGCCTTTACGTGCTCCTGGGTGCCGATTTCATCGGGGTGGTCCAGGTGATTGTATACATTGGCGGCATCTTAGTCCTGATCATCTTTGGGGTGATGATGACCCAGAGAGGCAAGCTATTGCCGCTCTCCATTCAGTTACCCGGCAAAGTCTTCGCTGCTGTCCTCACCGGGGTTATCCTGGTGGCCTTATTATTGGTGGCAACCAGGTCCCTGTGGCCCGTGGCGTCTGTTCTAGGGGAGCCCCAGCCAACATCGGCGGCAATCGGTGATCTGCTGCTGGGCAAGTATCTTATTCCCTTCGAAGTTGCCTCGGTGTTGCTCCTGGCGGCATTGGTTGGAGCGGTTTTGATAGTGAGGCGAAGTGTGAGAGGAGAATAGTCGTGTCGTACAGCTTGCCGAGTTTCCTGGTTGTTAGTTCACTCCTTTTCTGCCTGGGCATGTACACCGTGCTTACCCGGAGGAACGCAATTGGCATCCTTATGGGCATCGAACTTGTCCTGAATGGAGCAGGCCTCAACTTTGTTGCCTTCTCGCGATTTCTGGAACCTTCTCAGACGACGAACCTGCTCAGCGGTCAGGTTTTCACCTTGTTCATCATTGCCGTCGCCGCAGCTGAGGTGGCCGTGGCTCTGGCGATTGTCCTTTCTCTCTATAGCAGAATGAAAACTATTGATGTGGAGGAATTCAAACAGTTGCAAGGTTAAGCATTAATCGTTCGGTCATTGACTAAAAAATTTCACCTTAACAAATGGTTGTCATGTAAATGCAACTGAAATTCGATATTCGGATTTAATAGATATTCCTTCTTTTAAAAAACTATGGCCAAATTAATTGATCCGCAGCATATGAAGAGTATCCTCTGGCTCATTCCGTGTCTTCCCCTGGCTGGGGCGGTGATCAACGGACTGCTGGGTAGACGGCTTCCCGCGCGTCTTATCCATTTTATCGGCTGTGCCAGCGTATTCATGGCCTTTCTGGTCTCGGTGGCTGGATTTTTCACACTCCTTGGGATTGAGGAGCCTCAGCAGCGGCTTCTCATCCAGTCCCTGTATCAATGGATACTCACCGGCAGTTTCAGCCTGGAAGTGGCCTTCAGATTGGACCCCCTCTCCATGGTTCTCTGTCTGGTAGTCACGGGAGTGGGATTTCTAATACATCTCTACTCTGTCGGCTATATGGCAGGCGATGAGAGCCAGGGCCGCTATTTTGCCTACCTGAACCTGTTCACCTTCTCCATGCTGCTCCTAGTCCTGGGGGACAACCTGTTGCTCATGTTTGTCGGCTGGGAAGGCGTGGGCCTTTGCTCCTACCTGCTCATTGGCTTTTGGTTTACCGACCTGGAAAAGGCGCAGGCGGGCATGAAGGCCTTTATCGTCAACCGGGTGGGAGATTTTGGCTTCTTTGTGGGGTTGATGCTGCTGTTCTGGACTCTTTTTGAAGGCAGCAACGGCACTATGACCGGCTTGAGTTTCCAGCAGTTGCGGGAAGGCATACCCTTACTTGGCACGGCTCGCCCCATTCTGGGAGTCGGGGTTGCCACCTGGGTTGCCCTGTTGTTCTTCTTTGGCGCCACCGGCAAGTCGGCGCAGATTCCGCTCTACATCTGGTTGCCCGATGCCATGGCCGGCCCCACGCCGGTTAGTGCCTTCATTCACGCAGCAACAATGGTGACGGCCGGAGTTTACATGATTGTCCGGCTTAATTTCCTCTACGTGGCCGCTCCGGTTGCCATGGCGGTGGTGGCAGTGGTGGGCGGTGTAACCGCTTTTTACGCGGCTACCATTGCCTTGACTCAGAATGACATCAAGCGGGTCCTTGCTTATTCCACCATCAGTCAGCTGGGCTACATGTTTTTGGCCGTGGGAGTGGCGGCCTTCAGCACCGGGATTTTTCACCTGGTGACACACGCCTTTTTCAAGGCTCTGCTCTTCCTGGGAGCCGGAAGTGTGATCCATGCTGTCCACTCAAACGACATGCAGGAGATGGGCGGACTGAAGAAATATATGCCGCACACCTACTTAACCTTCATGGCAGCGTACTTGGCCATATCAGGAATACCCCCGCTTTCTGGGTTTATGAGTAAAGATGAGATTCTGTGGGCCACTTTTAACAGTCACCTACCCGTGGCAGGCCTGGGCAAAGCACTCTGGGCCCTGGGTCTGTTGACTGCAGGGCTCACCGCCTTTTACATGACCCGATTGGTTGTACTAACCTTTATGGGTAGCTTCCGGGGTGGTTCAGAAAAGGAAAAGCACCTGCACGAATCCCCGTCGGTAATGACGCTGCCCCTCATGGCTCTGGCCGTGCTCTCAGTGGCGGGGGGCGTCATCGGGTTGCCGGCGGTGACCCACTTGCCCAATCTGCTGCACGACTTTCTGGGCCCCGTGCTCAGCAGCCATGGAACATCTGGCCACCAAGCACATGCTTATGGACTGGAAGTGCTTCTGATGCTGATATCCACTGGGGTGGCCGCCACCGGTATTTATCTGGGGTGGCTTTTCTATGTGAAACGGCCCGAGCTGCCAGCCAAGTTGGCAGCCCGTTTCGCCAGTCTCTACCAGGTGCTCAATGAGAAATACTATGTGGATGAAATCTATCAGGCACTCTTTGTGCGCCCGCTGCTGAAGCTGGTAGCTCTGAGTGGCCGTTTTGACCTGAACACCATTGACGGTGCGGTGAATCTTTCCTCCAGAGTCACCGTCAAATTCGCTTTTCTCATAGGTTGGGAGGATCTGAAAATAGTAGACGGCGCGGTCAACGGCCTGGCCGATATCTTCAAACGGTGGGGTGCAGCGCTCAGGAGATTACAGACAGGCAGAGTCCAGCATTACCTGTATTCAGTAGTTCTGGGAATATTCTTGCTTAGTGTGGCGATGATTATGTTCTAGAGGGTTCATCATTCTATGAAGTTATGACGAGAGAAACAAAGTGACGCGGAGACGCGGAATATTGAGCAGGCAGCGGACAGCAGACAGCTGGCAGCAGAAAAGAGTTGATTTGAAGATCTGCCAGCTGCTAGCTGCCAGCTGCCCGCTGGAAAAACGCCGTGTCGTCGTGTCGAACTGAAAAGGGAGAATTGACAAATGCTGCCAGATCACCTTTTGTCCTGGATGATCTTCTTCCCGCTCCTTGGAGCCGGTCTCATCCTCTTGGTGCCCAAAAGGTATCCCACCTTGATGAAGCTCATCGCCGTGGCTGCCACTATCCCGCCTCTCTGGTGGGCGGCAAACCTCTACGTCCAATTTGATCGGTGGGGTACGGGATTCCAGTACGTGGAAAAGGTCCCGTGGATCAAGGATTTTAATATCCACTATTTTCTGGGCATAGACGGGATCAGTGTTCCCATGGTGTTGCTCACTGCACTACTGGCCTTTATCTGTGTCATTGCCTCGTGGAATATCAATGAACACGTGCGGGGGTACTTCGCCCTCTTCCTTCTCCTGGATACCGCCATGGTGGGAGTTTTTTGCGCCCTGGACTTTTTCCTGTTCTATGTGTTCTGGGAATTGATGCTGTTACCCATGTATTTCCTTATCGGGGTATGGGGTGGGCCCAACAAAGAATATGCCGCCATCAAGTTTTTCCTCTTTACCCTGGTGGGCAGTGTGCTGATGCTTGTTGTCATGCTGGTCTTCTATTTCGGCTCGGTGGAACCCAGCACCGGGCTGCACTCCTTTGATCTCACCATTCTGGCCGATCAGTCTGTACACCAGGCCTTCCTGAAGAACCACACCATCCGCTGGCTCTGCTACGTGGGGTTGTTCATTGGCTTTGCCATCAAGATCCCTCTGGTACCCTTCCACACCTGGCTGCCGGATGCTCACGTTGAGGCACCCACTGCCGTAAGCGTCATTCTGGCTGGAGTTCTCCTGAAGATGGGAACCTATGGGATATTACGGATTTCCTACCCAGTGCTTCCCGACATGGCCCTCGCCTTCGCGCTGTACGCGGCCATCTTAGGATTAATAAGCATCATCTATGGCGCCCTCTGTGCCATGGCGCAGACGGATATGAAAAAACTCATCGCCTACTCCAGCATCAGCCACATGGGTTTCGTGATGCTGGGCATGTCAGTATTCACTAACACCACTGCTATTAACGGGGCGGTTCTGCAGATGTTCAACCACGGCACTGTCACCGCCATGCTCTTTTTACTGGTGGGGGTAATATATGACCGGGCTCACACTCGTGATATAGACGGCTTCGGCGGTCTGGCCAAGACCATGCCGGTCTATGCGGGCTACACCGGCCTGGCCTTTTTTGCTGCCCTGGGGCTGCCGGGACTATCCAGCTTCATCAGCGAAGCACTGGTGCTGGTTGGTTCTTTCCAGCAGTACAAGATAATCACCATAACTGCCACCACCGGAATTGTTCTCACTGCCGCCTATTTTCTTTGGACCATGCAGCGCGTATTCCTGGGACCCCAGAACAAAAAGTGGGCCGAGCTTCCGGAAATCAGCCTGCGCGAGGCTTTTACCCTGACGCCCCTGGCCCTCATTGTCATCTTGTTGGGTTTTTATCCCATGCCGGTGCTGGACTTGATTGGTACAACCCTGAAGCACACGGTGGCGATGGTGGTTGGGTAAACAGAAGGCAGAGAGCAGAAGTCAGAAGTCGGAGGTCAGAGATCAGAGGACAGAGGACAGAAGACAGCAGGCAGCAGACAGAAGTTAATGTAAATTACAAATCACAAAACCCAATGACTAAGGTTTCAGTGTTCAGGTTTCAGGTTTCAGCTTTTTTGTTTTTCTTCCCTGACACCTGACACCCGACACCTGAAACCCTGAGATATGGTGCTTGGGATTTCGGATTTGTTAGTTGATCGACTAAGAAAGTAGGTTGGGCACAGCCCCACGATGTGATTGCAATGATACCTGAAGAATTCATACGTAGTAACCTCGAGGGGATCTCCTTCATCGCTCCGGAGATCATCCTTACCCTTGCGATCCTGCTCATCTTGTTGGTGGGGGTTGTATTACCTTACTGGCGCTACCGTCTGCTTTTTACGGTTCTGGCTTTGGCGGGTCTGGCCGGATCTCTCCTTCCTCTGTGGAAGTTGCCGCAGCCTGCACCGGATCTTACTTATCTTTCCAAGCTCTTTGTCTGGGACTGGTTGACCTTTTTTTCCAAGCCGTTCTTTGCTCTTGTCGGAGTCTTTACCATTCTGCTAACTCAGGTTACCGGAGAGATCGATAACAGCGAGTACAGCGAATGCACTATCCTGGTGCTCGCCGTCACCATGGGTATGATGCTTCTGGTTGCCTCCACCGATCTCTTAATGATTTTCCTTGCCTTTGAGACCATGGGGATTTTGAGTTATCTGTTGGTGGGAATCAGGGCAAGAGACGAGCGCAGTGGCGAGGCGGCTCTGAAATACGTGCTTTACGGTGCCTTTACCTCTGGGACCATGCTGTTCGGTTTCTCGCTGCTCTTCGGGCTTGCTGGGAGCACCGATCTTTCGGAGATCAGCCGACAGGTGGTGCTTGCCAGCCAACATTCCCAAGATAGACTGTTATTAATTGTGGCCATCTTGTTTTTTATGGCCGGCCTACTCTTTAAGACAGCATCATTTCCATTCCACTTCTGGTGTCCTGATGTCTACGAAGGGGCGCCAACACCCATTACAGCCTTTCTCAGTGTGGGCCCAAAAGCTGCCGGGTTTGTTTTATTCATCAGACTATTTTATCCGCTTTTCGCCTTAGGCCCGGAGACAGGGGCATACCAAGCCATTTCCGGCCTGGAATGGCCTTCTATTCTGGCCCTGGTCTCTGCGATAACCATGACCCTGGGAAATCTGGCGGCGATGCACCAGAACAACCTCAAGCGTCTGCTGGCTTATTCGAGCATCGCCCATGCCGGCTATCTGCTCATGGGGATAGTTGCCTTGAGCGACCTGGGGTTAAGGTCGGTGGTCTTTTATCTGGTGGTTTACCTCTTTATGAATCTCGGAGCCTTCGGAGTTGTTACCATGGTGGCAACCGCCGGGGGAAGCGAGGATATAGAGTCCTACCGGGGCCTGGGGACCAGAGCACCCTATGTCTGTGTTGCCATGGCCATATTTCTCTTTTCTCTCGTCGGCCTTCCGCCTTTTGCCGGCTTTGTGGGAAAGGTCTATCTTTTTGCCGCGGTCATTTCCCAAAAAATCTACTGGTTGGCGGTGGTGGCGGCTCTCAACACCGTCATCTCCCTTTACTACTATTTGCGGATCGTTAAAGCCATGTTTCTGGAGAAGCCAACCGAAGCTATCCAGATCCAAGTTCCTCTCAGCTCCCAGGCACTCCTTTTGGCTTTGCTGGTTCCCACCCTAGGCCTGGGTATTTATTGGCAACCTCTGGCCAGGGTTGTCAGTAGGATGTTCTGAGATGTGGTATCGCAGCCTTGGATTCCAGTTGATTTGCACGGTGAGTGCAATCGCTATTCTGGTCATTGGTGTTTATGCCTCGGTGAACATTAAGACCCAGAGAAATCAGCTCATCTATGAGGTTATTCAGAGTACCAGCCGGGTGAGTGAGACTATAAAGCGCAGCATGCGCTATGATATGCTCGAGTATGAGCCCGAGAGGCTGCACCGGGCCATAGACACCATCGGAGCCCAGGAAGGCATCGAAAAGGTACGAATCTTCAATTACATGGGAGAGATTATCTACTCGTCCGACCGAACAGAAATGGGCACCATGGTGGATAAATCTGCCGAGCAGTGCTACGCCTGTCATGCCAAGGAAAAGCCCTTCGAGCGGTTGACCACCTCCGCCAAAAGTCGGATCTTTAAAACTACTGCCGGCTATAGGGTGCTGGGCATGATCAATCCCATTTACAATGAGCCAGACTGCTATACGGCGGACTGTCACATTCATCCTCAAGAGCAGTTAGTCCTTGGAGTCATGGATATTGATGTCTCCCTGGCGGAAGTGGACGCGGTGATCATTAGTAACAAGAAGAAGATGACCCTTTTCGCGGTGGTGGCCATTCTTGGAATTTCCCTGACAATCGGTCTCTTTGTGCAGCGCTTCGTGAGTCGGCCGGTGAAGCACCTTGTGGGAGGGACCGAACGAGTTGCCGCCGGTGACCTCTCGACTCCCCTTGACATTTCATCCACGAATGAGATTGGCACCCTGGCTCGCTCCTTTGACCAGATGACCCAGCGGCTTCAAATCTCCGAGCAGGAGTTGAAGGCCTCAGAGGAAAAGTACCGTTCTCTTTTCGACAATGACCCCAATCCCATCTTTGTTTTCGATCGTGCCACCTTCCAGATTATCGACGCCAATATCCGCGCCACTGAGAAGTACGGCTACTCCAGAGAGGAGTTGCTCCAGATGTCTTTCCGGGACCTGGGTGATCCGGAGGACGCGGAGAAGATCCGGTCATCTGTGGTGAAGGCGTGTATCTTTTTGCCCAAGATTAGACATCGCAAAAAGGATGGAAGCATAATGCACGTTGATATCCATTCATGCCCCCGGGAGCATCTGGGCGAAGATGTAATTATTGCCAATATTGCCGACATTACCGACAGCATTCAGGCAGAGGCTCAACTGATCCAGGCAAGCAAGATGGCAACCCTTGGTGAGATGTCTACAGGAGTGGCCCATGAGTTGAACCAACCCTTGAATGCCATCCGTATCGGTAGTGACCTCCTGAAAAAAATGGCAGCCCGCGGTGAGAACCTCGATCCGGAGCTGACGGGCAAGGTTTCCCTCGAAATCGCCGCCCAGGTGGAGCGTGCCGCCAACATTATCAATCATCTGAGGGAATTCGGGCGCAAAAGTGACCTTGATGAACTGGGAAAAGTTAACATCAACAAGCCCATTAAAGATGTGTTCACTGTACTTGGGGAGCAGCTCAAACTCAGACAAATTAAAGTGAACCTGGATCTGGATGAAAACATTCCTCCTATTCTCGGGGTGAGAAACCGGTTGGAACAGGTATTTATCAATCTGGTCATGAACGCCAGAGACTCTATCGAAGAAAAGCGGGAGATGACTCATGGGGAAGAGCAGGAGGGTGTGTTGAGCATCCGCTCCTACCAGGAAGATGGCAAGGTGGTGGCTGTTGTCAGGGATAATGGCAACGGCATGCCCGAACATGTGAAGGAGAAGATTTTCGAACCGTTTTTTACCACCAAGGAGGTCAGCAAGGGGACAGGATTAGGACTGTCTATCAGCTATGGAATTGTCAAAGATTATGAGGGTACCATCGAGGTGGAAAGCATGGCAGGGAGCGGCACTGTCTTTAAGATTAGTTTTCCCGCGCTTTCCACCGAAGAAAACCTGCAAAAGGAAAGTTCGGCATGAAAAAATTACTGGTGATCGATGATGAAGCGAGTACCAGGGACCTGTTGAAATTGTCCCTGGAAATGGAAGGATATACAGTTTTTGTGGCCGAGGATGGTCCCAAAGGACTCGAGATATTTGCCAGGGAGAATCCGAGCGTAGTTCTGACGGATATCAAGATGCCCGGGATGGATGGCATCGAGGTTCTCAGGAGGATAAAGGAACAGAGTCCCGATGCAGAGGTCATTGTCATAACCGGTCATGGGGAGATGACGCTGGCCATTGAAGCTCTCAAGTTGGAGGCATCTGACTTCATTAGTAAACCTGTAAGCGATGAGAGTTTGAATATTGCCCTCAGGCGTGCCGAGGAAAAGATCTGGTTACGGAACCGACTCAGAGAATACACTGAGGACCTGGAGAGATTGGTCAAAGAAACCAGCGAGGAACTGGTAAAGCGCCACGAGCTCGAGCACAACCTGATTCAGTCTTCTATGGACGGCATAATCGCCAATGACCGTCAGGGCAACATCATCATTTTCAACGAGGGTGCCGAGCGCATACACGGATATACCCAGGAAGAGGCAGTCTCAAAGATCCACGTGACGCAGCTGTACCCTGAAGGTCAGGCTAGGCAGATCAAGAAAATGATCTATGGAAACGAATACGGGGGTCCCGGGCGGCTGATCAATTATTCGGTGGAAGTTCTCACCAACACAGGCAAACTGGTCCCCATCCTGCTTTCCGCCACTATAATTGATGATAAAGGCGAGGAGGTCGCAACGGTGGGCCACTTCAAGGATATGCGCGAGGTCAAAAGGCTTGAGGAGGAACTGGTAACAAGTGAACGCATGGTGGCTGTGGGACAGACCACAGCCGGAATAGCCCATGGAGTGAAAAACATTCTCCATGGCATGAAGCTCGGAGCTTTTATGATAGACACGGGTTTTGACAAAGAGAAACCCGAATCCATTCGCAAGGGCTGGGACCTGGTGCGGAAGAATATCAACCGAATATCCAAGATGACCAAAGAAATGCTGAGCTTAGCGAGCACCACCCCGCCCGCTTTCGAGGTGTGTTCGTTGAATGAGATCGTGGAAGAGGTCTGTGAGCTGATGGCGGAGGAGGCTAATAGAAGGGGAATACGCTTGGTCCTTGAGCTGGATCCCTCCTTGACTCAGGTGACGGTGGATCCAGATGGTATCCACACCTGTCTTCTGAATCTCGTGACCAATGCTATCGAGGCTTTTCCGGAAGACGCAAGTGGGGGCCAGGTTACCGTGTCCAGCCGCGACGAAGGAGGGGCCGGCGTGCATTTGCAGGTCAGAGACACCGGCCAGGGTATGAGTGAAGAGATCCGGGAACGGGTTCTTGAAAATCTTTTCACCACTAAAGGAGCGCGGGGAACAGGGTTGGGTCTTGCAATCACCCAAAAGATAGTGCACGAGCACGGGGGTACCATTCAGGTAGAGTCCGAGCCCAAGAAGGGTTCTTGCTTCACCATTATCCTGCCAGAGTAGAG
>JAUVTM010000234.1 GCA_030601545.1 Syntrophobacterales bacterium | reverse complement strand
ATATGGGTGGTGAACCAAGCCCCCGGTCTCTACGATATGCAGCACGTGCTCGGGCTAAAATAAGAAGCATTCAGCAGTCAGCTTTCAGTTATCAGTGTTCCCCGCTGCCGCTTCGCTTCAGACGGGATCTTCGACAGGTTTCAGCTCTTTTTTTCTTCCCTGAAACCTGACACCTGACACCTGACACCTGATCCGCCTCCGGCGGAACACCTGGTACCTGAATGACACCTGACACCTAATAAATATGCAAACACACCACGCTTACATTGGCTTAGGTTCAAATCTTGGGAATCGATTGGAAAGTTGCCGGAATGCCATTGAAGCTCTGGCGGCTCTGCCCACGTGCAGTGTGCTCCAAACCTCGTCATTCTATGAGACTACCCCGGTGGGCCTGGTGGAACAACCTGCCTTTATTAACGGAGTTGTCTTGCTGGAAACCGCGAAAGACGCCCATTGGCTCTTACACCAGATGTTGGCAATCGAGAACACCTTTGGGAGAATTCGCACGCTCAAATGGGGACCGCGATCAATTGACCTTGACCTGTTGTTTTTTGACGACTTGATAATCGATTTGCCGGACCTGTCGGTTCCCCATCCTCTCCTCGATGAGCGGCGCTTTGTCTTGGTACCCCTCAACGAAATTGCACCTGACCTCCGCCATCCTTGCCTGGAAAAAACTGTTGCCGAACTTCTCGAAAACCTGGAAGACGGCCATCAGCGGGTGGAGGTAGTTGTCAGCTAATGATACGTCTTGTAATCTTTGTTTTTCTTGTCATTGTGGTTTACAAGCTACTGGGTGGTTTGATAAAAGGTGTGAGTGTTTCGAACAGGCAGGAAGTGCCTGCGGACAAGAGCACGGCGGAGTTGGTCCAAGATCCTCAGTGCGGCGCCTACATTCTCCCAGCCCAGGGAGTGGACGCTCGAGTGGCCGGCAAGACCTACCATTTCTGCAGTGAGAGCTGTAGGGATCAATTCCTTTTGGTCCACTCAGACAACGTCGATCAAGAGATTACTCAAACTCGCAAATAGATGCACTGATCTAAATAAGTCCTACGTCTGAATAACGCCTATGCACTTAACTCCGCAGGATGACTACATGCCCCCTCTCCCCTCAAAATACTGTGCAACTCGTCATCCCGGCCAAGTCCCGCAAAGCGGGACGCGAGCCGGGATCCAGAAAGAACCTGATTATATAGAACTTTCACTGGATTCCGGATCTCGTCCGCCTAGGCGGACTCGTCCGGAATGACGGATTCGGCGAATTGTGACATAGTTTCCAATGGGGAAGGGATTTTTGCGCAGTTAAGTACATAGGCGTTATCTGAATAACCAAAATTATAAACAATTTCAAATTTCCGAGGGAATAATACTTGCATTGGATATTGGCCTCGTATGCGGTAACTCTTCAGCAAGCCAGGAATCAGGGGGCTGGTCCAGTGCAATAAGAGGGATATTGGCGTATTTTCCCGGTCTTCACTTGGACCTGGGCAACCGTAATGCTGGAAGAGGAGGTTGTGAATGAAGTTTTTCATTGACACTGCGAATCTTGATGAGATTAGGGAGGCCAAAGAACTGGGTATGATCGATGGAGTGACGACCAACCCCTCGCTGGTGGCCAAGGAAGGCTGCCAGAATAGAGAAGACTTCAAGAAACTTATCCATGAGATTTGTGAAGTTGTCCAGGGGCCGGTGAGCGCTGAGGTAGTGAGCATCGATGCAGATGGCATGGTGAAGGAGGCCAGGGAACTTGCTAAAATTCATGAACACGTTGTGGTGAAAATTCCAATGATCACCGAGGGGCTCAAAGCGACACTTCAGTTGACCGCAGAGTCCATCAAAACCAATGTCACTCTGGTTTTTTCCCCTCTGCAGGCTCTGCTAGCAGCCAAGGCGGGCGCTACGTATGTGAGCCCTTTCATTGGCCGGTTGGATGATATCTCCCATACCGGGATGGAGCTGGTAGCTCAGATTCTGGAAATCTACCAGAACTACATATTCGAGACCGAGGTCCTGGTGGCCAGCATCAGGAATCCTCTACACGTGCTTGAGGCGGCCCAGATGGGGGCCGATGTGGCCACCATCCCATTCAAGGTGATCGGACAACTTGCAAAGCATCCACTCACCGACATTGGTATGAAGCAATTTTTGGACGACTGGAAACGGGTGGAATCCACCTGATCAAGAGCTGACGGTCATAGCAGCGGACAGACGGATCGATGGCAAACTACATGGATTGGCTGTTTAGAAGGGCTGGGTTACCATTGCTTCTGCTGGTGATGTTGCTCGGTGCAATTGCCAAGCCGGCTCTGGCAGATATCTACCGGTATGTGGATGAAGATGGAGTAATTCACTTCTCCAACGTCCCAACGCACTACCGATTTCGTCTTTACATTAGCGAGACCAATCTAGACTACAGAGCCTACTTCGATCGGTATGACAGGATCATAATCCGGGCCGCTCGCAAGCACGGCGTGGACAACACCCTGGTAAAAGCGGTGATTAGGGCTGAGTCTGACTTTGATAGGAATGCGGTTTCAAGAAAGGGAGCCCAGGGATTAATGCAGCTGATGCCTGAGACTGCCAAGGATCTGGCGGTCAAGGACTCTTTTGATCCACATGAAAATATCAACGCAGGTGTGCGGTACTTGAAGAGGCAGTTGAACAACTTTCAGAACAATGTGCCGCTGGCTCTGGCAGCGTATAATGCCGGAGAGAACACCGTGCGCAGATACGGAAGGATTCCACCCTATAAAGAGACCCGAACATTTGTCGATCGGGTTCTACGTTACTGGGACGAGTTCAGCCTTAATCAGCAGAAAAAACCCTGACATCTTATCCGCCTCCAGATGTTATACTCCAATAACTGGGCTATTTTGTCAGGCGCGCCCACAGTAGCGCCATAGCGAAATACGGATGAAAACATGACTGACAAAGGAAAAAAATCCATCTTTAATCTTCCCAATAGCTTGAGCTTATTTAGAATCGGGTGTATCCCTCTGCTCGTGGTCTTCTTGTTCTTTCCTCACAAAACTACCAGCTTCTTGGCAGCTCTGGTTTTTGCCCTGGCCTCTATTTCTGATCTCCTGGATGGCTTTCTTGCACGGCGTCACCAGTTGGTCACAACGTTTGGTAAGTTCCTTGATCCCTTGGCCGACAAGCTGCTAGTGTCTGCGGCCCTGATCATGCTGATTTCTCTCGGTCGGGTACCGGCGTGGATGGTGGTGGTGATCATAGGGAGGGAGTTGGCAATCATGGGACTGCGCTCCATAGCTGGCTCAGAAGGAAAGGTGATCACTGCCGACTATCTTGGTAAACAGAAGATGGTTTTCCAGACAGTGGCGATTCTCGGTTTACTGCTGCACTACGACTACTACGGTGTCAATTTCCACGCGGTTGGCATGTTTTTCTTGTGGCTGGCTGTCATCATAACACTCTGGTCGGGGTTCAATTATTTTCGCAAGTTCTGGCACGTCCTCGAAGAGAGCAACTCCGATCCAGCT
>JAUVTM010000048.1 GCA_030601545.1 Syntrophobacterales bacterium | reverse complement strand
AATGAATGAAAAGATCAGCAGGCGAGATTTTTTGAAACAGTGCGGGCGTTGTACCCTTCTGTGTGCCGGCCTGGAATCCGCTATCTTGATGACGGCCACCTCCCAATCGCACGCTCTGGACTTGAAAAAGGGCTACCTCGGTCGCAAACTCTCTCCATTTTACACCCCACTGGAAGGTGGTCGTATTCGTTGCGAACTCTGTCCGCACTCCTGTGAAGTAGATCAGGGGGAAAGGGGATATTGCGAGGTTCGGGAAAACATCGATGGGCGCTATTACTCGCTGGTTTACGGCAACCCATGTGCAGTGCATGTTGACCCGATTGAAAAAAAGCCATTTTTCCATGTGCTCCCGACGAGCCGCTCTTTTTCCATTGCTACTGCAGGTTGCAATTTTGACTGCAAATTCTGCCAAAACTGGGAGATTTCCCAAGCCAGGCCGGATGATACTTACAATTACGAAATGACGCCAGACCAGGCGGTCCAGTTAGCCGGCCGTTACCAGTGCCAATCCATCGCCTCCACCTATGTGGAACCAACTGTTTTCACTGAGTACATGATAGATATTGGTGTGCTGGCCAGGCAGCAAGGGTTGTTGAAGGTCATGCACTCCAATGGATACATCAACGCTGCCCCGCTTCAAGAACTAGGTAAATATCTTGACGCAGCCTGCATCGATTTGAAGGGCTTTACCGAATCGTACTATAGAGAAATCACTGGGGGAACATTGGAGCCCGTGCTGGAGACACTTAAGAGGCTCAAAGGGTTGGGTATTCACACTGAGATCGTTAATTTGATAGTACCGGGTAAGAATGACGACATGGACCAGGTGGCTGCCATGTGCAGGTGGATTAAGAGTGAGTTGGGGCCGGATGTGCCGTTGCACTTTAGCAGGTTTTATCCCCTTTACAAGCTGAAAAGTCTGCCCCCAACCCCGGTGTCTACCCTGGAGCGAGCCCGAAAAACAGCTCTGCAGACTGGGCTCCATTTTGTTTACATTGGCAATGTCCCTGGCCATCCCGGCGAACACACAGATTGTCCAAGATGCGGTACCAGACTTATCCAGCGCCGTGGTTACAGAGTCCAAGTTCTACATCTAAAAAAAGGCCGTTGTGACAATTGCGCTCAGCCCATACCCGGTATTTGGGATCTTTCTCATAGAACCTAGCCTGCATGATTCACGAATCCATTACGGTTCATGAATAATCCGGGCTAGGCGCAGTCTTTTAGCCTAAAGTAGCTGTCTGGGTGCTGAAGAAATCATTGGCAAGCTCGGCCGCTTTCGCCACAGAACCGGCATTGTGGACCAGACTCCATAAAGTGTGGCCGAAGGCATAATTCTTGGCAAAGTAAAAAGTAAACCGTTTGAGAAGGGGAAAGGTATATTCAGGTTCAAAAGAAGTTTCCAAGAGAGAGACAAAACGGTTGTAGGCATCAGGCGGTTCAGGAAGGCTCTGGTGGTGAGGATGAGATGAGAGGGAGGCGGCTATTTGACGGAAAAGCCAGGGACACCGTACAGCAGCGCGACCGATCATGACCGCGTCGCACCCGGTTCGTTGGAACATCCGCATGGCTGCCTCTGGTGAGTCAACGTCACCATTACCGATAACCGGGATATCTATAAGCTCTTTGATCCTGCCGATGTATTCCCACCTAGCCGGCCTTTTGAATCGATCCTGTTTCAGCCGAGGATGCACAGAAATCGCGTCCACTCCGCTGTCTTGGAGCATCAAACAAAACTCTTTCAGTGTGTCCCAATCAAGGGTCCAGCCCAAACGGATTTTTACGGTAAGCGGCAAGTTCGTCGCACTGCGGCTGGTCTTGACTATCACTTCAGCGCGTCTTAGATCTTTCATCAGGGAAATACCCCCACCCCGTTTGGTAATGAGGGCAGTGGTACATCCCATGTTCAAGTCCAGTCCATCTCCATTGCATGATTCGATTTTGTCTATGGCGGTGGGTAATTCATCTGCAGACGAAACGAGCAACTGGTAAATGATTGGCCGCTCTCTGGCAGTACAGCGCAACCAGGGAGAGGATTCGGGGGCCTCCAAGGGAAGGGCCCGGGCACTGAGCATCTCAGAATAAAAAAGACCGCAACCGCCGTATTCAGCTATTAACTGTCGTAAGACAGTGTGGCTCAGACCGCTCATGGGAGCCAGGATCAGTGGCGGGTCTACCCTGAGGTTCTTGATGCGAAGAGGGCCAGGTTGGATCAATGATTTCCTCCGGAAGTTTTGCGGCCATAGTTTAAGCGAGACCTGCGAATTAGTAAACCCTAACGTTGCAGACCTACTCCGAGGAAAAACGCGCTAGAGTGCGCCAGATGTGGTTGCGCACAGGTTCGGTCAGGGCGAAGCGTACTTCACCGTACGTGAGATCCTGGCCGAGGCGAGCACAGCCTCAGATGGTGTGCTATAGTGCGAGCCTAGCGATTTCGGCCGGTGTGGGTCTGTAACGTTAGGGTTGAGTACGAGGTGAACATGTGTTGGCTTCTATTGATTTTGTTGCTTTGGATGTCGGTGGTAGCAATGACCTACTTGATCTTCTACTATGAATCCGCCAACGGGTCGCACCTGGAGATTCTGCGTTCGCGGGGTGCAGTATCTCTGCTGCTACTCAGAGGTTTTCTCTGGAGTTTATATAGTCATCTTCTGGTTCTGGCCACAACAACGACAGCATTTTACCGGAGTTTCTATCGCTTAGCTCCCGGGCCTGCAGACCGGACACCGATTATCTTTGTACACGGTCTTTACCATAACCACACAGCCTGGTATCTGTACCTGCGTTGGTTTCGTAAATGGGGCTGGCAGCATGTGAAGGCCGTGAATTTGCCGGGAAAATTTTGTTCCATTCAAGATTTTGGCAAAATCCTAAACGAGGAAGTTGAGCAGGTTTTAAGAGAAACAGGAAGCAAGCAGGTGGACTTAGTGGGCCATAGCATGGGCGGCCTTGTGATTCGTTCGTATCTGGCGAATAATTCTGTAACCACTAAAGTCCGGAGGGTTGTTACCTTGGGTAGTCCCCATGCCGGCTCAAAACTCGCGGTTTTGGGCTTGGGCAATGCGGTGAAAGAGATGATTCCGGGCAGTCCTTTTCTGGAGGAACTGAATCGGGAACTTCAGATGCCGGCAAGCGGTCGCTTTTATGCCATCTATACTATTGTGGACAACTTGGTCCTCCCCAATGAATCTGCCAAACTCACCGGAGATGGAGTGGAGAATGTAGAGACGCGAATAGTAAATCATGTAGGGTTATCGTTTTGCAAACACACGGCGCGCTTGGTCAAAGAGTGCTTAGAAGAGTCCTGAAGGAATAAAAGTTCCAAATTCCAAATCACAATTACTGAGGTTTCAGGTTTCAGTGTTCCCCGCTGCCGCTTCGCTTCAGACGGGATTTCCGCTTCGCTCCAACACGTTTCAGCTTCTATGTTTCTTTTTCCTGACACCTGACACCTGACACCCGACACCTGACACCTGACACCCGTAATATTGGGAGAAGAAAATGGATCGTTTCCAGTGCGCCAAGTGCGGCGAAAGCTTTTACTTTGACCTAGAACTCGAGGGCATGACCGCTGAGTCCGGAGAGAAAATGCCCTTGGCCTGTCCTCACTGCGAACATGCATGGTCGTACTATAAGCCTGAAGAGGAAGAGAGAAAAGGTACTCTCCACTGAGGACGCAGAGCGCAAAGCGCCACAGTGAAAGAGATAAAACATCTCACGTGGCAGGCATGGCGTATAGGGTAAAATAGGTGGAAAAGGTTGCTAGAGCTGTGAAGGGGTTGGTAGGTTTACGCAGCACGGAGACGTGTTGAGAACCAATGCACCTTGTCCTCGTGGAACTTGACCATGGCTTTTTGGAAAGCTTCTAGTTTGTCGCAGTCTCGCATGCAAAGTTCTCTATCTTCGTTCAATCTCGAACAACCGCGGCAAGGACTCTCAATGGTCTTAATGATCATCCTTTCATTGTATTCCATTTTCACCCCCTCTCGCTTGACGGGCGAGCTTGGGGTTCATATTATTTAATCTTTTTTCATTTTACCAAACTTTTGTTCCCTGTCAATCAAAATAGGAATCGATCTGGTAACCAAACAACAGCTATGGAGTTTTTGCCAAGCTATCTATCCTCGCTATGGTGGAGTCAGTGTAACACTGCCAATAGGCAACATTTGATCCGATGTACTCAGTTGTTGGTCCGATGCAATTTTGTTATAGTGACCCCGCTTTCAGGCGAAGTGAACCTGGGGGATTGAACCACGAAGGTCACGAAGAGCACAAAGGATATTTGAGATTTTAGATTTCAGACAACAATCTGAAATTCCAACTCTTTGTGTCCTTTGTGGTTAGACCTTCCGATCTAGTCTGAGTAGCTTAAGTGGAGCTAAAAAATGACAGAATGGCAGCAGCGACTAACCAGGCGACTTGAGGCGGCTAGGGGTGACAGGCCCGTGGATCTCCTTTTTCGGGGAGGAAAAGTGGTCAACGTTTTCACGGGCGAGCTGGCCTCAACCTCCGTTGCCGTATTCGATGGCGTGGTTGTCGGTTTTGGGGAGCGTCAGGCCAATGAGGTTGTCGAACTCGATGGCGGGATACTTTCCCCAGGCTTTATTGATGGCCACTTTCATCTGGAAAGCAGTCTGCTTATACCAGCCGAATTTGCTCGGGCGGTGCTTCCCCATGGTACCACAACCGTGGTGGCTGATCCTCATGAGATTGCCAATGTTGCAGGTATTGCCGGTGTTCAATTTATGCTCGAGGCGAGCGAGGACATCGGGCTCGAGGTTTTCTATATGGCCCCTTCCTGTGTGCCTGCAACTCACCTGGAGACAGCCGGAGCGGAATTGAGCGGTAATGACATTGAGAGATTAGCCCAACATCCCAGGGTTTTGGGACTCGCGGAGGTGATGAACTTCCCCGGGGTGATTCTTGGGGACGTGACAATTTTGGACAAACTTGAGCGTTTTCGGGACAAGGCCATAGATGGACATTCCCCCGGACTGAGCGGCGCTCAACTAGATGCCTATTTATGCGGTGGGATTGGCTCTGATCATGAGTGTACCCGTCTTGAAGAGGCCAGGGAAAAGCTCGCCAAAGGGATGCACATCATGCTGCGGGAAGGGAGTCAGGCCCGAGACTTAGAGGCGCTGGCTCCGTTGGTGACCGCTCAAACAAAACAGCGCTGCATGCTTGTCAGTGACGACTGCCATCCAGAGGATCTGCTGGAGCAGGGGCACATGAATCGGGTCCTGAAGAGGGCTATGGAATTGTCCATCGACCCGATAACCGCCATCCAACTGGCTAGCCTTAATCCGGCCCGCTACTTCGGCCTGCGCACCCTGGGTGCTATTGCGCCAGGATATCAGGCGGATATAGTGGTGCTTCGTTCTTTGGAACCGTTGGAAGTGTCTCGGGTATACAAGAAAGGTGAACTGGTGGCCGAAGGCGGTAAATGCTTGCTGGCCAAAAAACCGGTGGTGGAAAAGGTTCAACTGATTTCCATGAATCTCGAGGCGTTAAATGAGGAAGACCTGCGCCTTCAGGCTCAGGGCTCTGAGATGCGGGCCATCCGTGTGGCTCCAAATACGCTGATAACCGAGGAAGAGATAGTTACTGTGGCAGACCGTCAGGGTGAGGCCGTCAGTGATGCAAATCGTGACTTGCTGAAAATCGTAGTGATTGAACGGCACCAGGGCAGTGGTCGTAAAGGTTTTGGCTTTGTTCGTGGTCTAGGCCTGCGTAAGGGAGCTCTTGCTTCCACGGTGGCTCACGACTCTCACAATCTGGTCGTGGTAGGAGTAAGTGATTCGGATATGGTGGTTGCCGCCAACACCTTGAGAGAACTGGGTGGTGGACTGGTGGTGGTCAGTGATGGTCAGGTTCGAGCGCAGCTACCGCTACCTATTGCCGGGCTCATGACAGCCGCTTCTCTGCAACAGGTGGTGGCATGGAAAAAAGAGCTCAATCAAGCTGCCCTGGAGTTGGGGGCAACTTTGGAGCATCCCTTTATGGCTCTCTCATTTCTGGCCTTGCCGGTCATACCCAAACTGAAGCTGACAGATCAGGGACTCGTGGATGTGGAGAGCTTCACTCATGTGCCTCTGTTTGTCTAAGGCAGAGCGCAGAAATCAGAGGTCAGGGGTCAGCAATCCCCGACGCGGCGAGACGGGGACACGGAGACGCGGCGAGAGCCGGCTTATGTTGAGCTCTTAATGCTCTAATCGTTTTTTACGACTTCTACGACTTTTACGATTTCAACGATTTGAACGGTCATTGCATATGCAAAGGTTCATCGAGTATTTGAAAACCGCTCCGCTCCCAGGCGCCCGGCTGGTGCATCATGAATTCATTCCGAGTGGTGGTGCTATCTATGGAAACCTCGATCCACCACTTGCCCCGCCCTTGCGTTCAGCTCTAGCCAAAGAGGACATTACCAGGCTTTACCGACACCAAGCGGAAGGTCTTTCCAGCTTTCGAGACGGAGAAAATGTGGTTATCGCCACACCCACTGCCAGCGGCAAGTCGCTGATCTACAACCTTGCCCTGTTAGAGTTGCTGAGTAAGGAAGATAATGGACACGGCCTTTACCTCTTTCCCCTTAAAGCCCTGGCGCAAGATCAATATCAGGCATTCGTCTCACTCAATCAGCAACTACCAAGCGAACTGCAGCTGGAAGCTGCCGTGTACGATGGGGATACCCCTCCGAGTCGTCGCCGCCGCATAAAAGAGAACCTGCCCCACCTGATCATTTCCAATCCGGATATGCTCCACTTGGGACTTTTACCTTTCCATCAGCAGTGGGAAGATTTCTTTCGAAACTTGCGCCTTGTGGTAATCGATGAAGTACACACCTACCGAGGTATTTTTGGCTCACACGTGGTTCAGATTCTGCGGAGGCTGCAGCGGGTGTGTCAGCTGTACGGGTCTGAGCCCAGGTACATTCTGCTTTCTGCTACTATCGCCAATGCAAGAGATTTTGCCAATCGCTTAACCGGGATGAAATTTCGGGCAGTTGAGGAAAACGGTGCCCCTCAGGCAGGGCGGCATTTCTTCTTCATTAATCCTGACAGTAGCGCCACCACTGTGGCAGGACGTCTGTTTGTAAAAGCTCTGCAAGAGGGGCTCAGGACCATCGCTTTCACTCAAGCGCGCAAGCTTACTGAAATCCTCCACATGAATGTTGCTGCGGCCGCTCCTGAGCTTGCCACAAAAGTCAGTTCCTACCGTGCCGGTTTTCTTGCCGAGGAAAGGCGGGAGATTGAAAGGGGATTGGCCAGCGGTTCTGTGGTCGGAGTGATCTCCACTAGCGCCCTGGAGATGGGCATCGACATTGGTGGCCTGGATGGTTGCATACTTGTAGGTTATCCAGGGACTATTATCAACACCTGGCAGCGCAGTGGCAGGGTAGGGCGGGGAGATCGAGATTCGCTGGTGATTCTTATCGCCCAGCCAGATGCTCTCGACCAGTACTTCATGCGTCACCCCGAAGACTTTTTCCAACGACCTTTCGAGGCGGCAGTGGTGGACCCAGATAATTCCGAAGTGTTGGACGCTCATCTTCCTTGTGCTGCTGCAGAGATCCCTTTGAGTGAAAGTGATGATCTCTATGCTCGCAACGGCATTCTAGCTGCCAGGGCGCCAGTGCTTGAGGCCAGCGGCGATCTATTACGAAGCGCCGAGGGTGATGTTTGGTATGCTGCCAGGCGACAGCCGCAGCGTCTGGTGGCTATACGGAGTGTGGGGCCGGGCTATGCTATTCTTGACGAATCCAGTGATAAGGTGGTGGGAAAGAACGATGGCGTGAGGGTTTTTAAGGAATGCCACCAGGGGGCAATCTATCTCCACAGAGGCAAGCAGTACCTGGTGACCCGGCTTGATCTGGAGCGGCAGAACGTCTTCGTTAAACCAATGAAGGCCCGCTACTACACCAGGGCTCTGAGTGAGAAAGAGACTGAGATATTGGCGGTGGAACGCAGTCGCCCGGTTGCCAATTTTATAGCGCGATTGGGCCGCCTACGGGTCACCGAGCAAGTTGTAGGTTATGAGAAGCGTAATTTATACAGTGGAGAGCTGCTGGACAAGCTATCTTTGGATCTGCCGCCACAGAGCTTTGAGACCGTCGGGCTCTGGCTGGAAATCGAAGATATCTTGCAGGAGATGGTACTAAGGCGGGGACTTCACTTTATGGGTGGAATTCACGCCCTGGAGCACGGTTTGATTAGCATGTTCCCCCTTTTTGCATGGTGTGACCGCAATGACATTGGTGGTATTGCCGTGCCTCTCCATGCGCAGACGCAAAAGAGCGCTGTTTTCATCTATGACGGATACCCGGGCGGGGTGGGGCTGGCAGCTCGGGGTTTTGAGATGATAGAGGAACTTTTGGTGAAGACGGGGGAGCTGATCGGTCGCTGCCCGTGTGATTCGGGATGTCCTTCTTGTATTCATTCACCAAAGTGTGGCGCTGGCAATAAACCATTGGACAAGACCGCTGCCTCGCTTCTGGTGAAGGGTTTACTCGGCGAGGTTCCGCTGAAGGTGGAATCGAGGAAGCAAGGGGAGGATTTCGTGTCTGTATCGGAAGAGGACTTGGGGGAAGACAAGAGCAGCGACCCGGCTGTGGGCCTATTTGATATCGAAACCCAGCGGCTGGCAGACGAAGTGGGGGGGTGGGGGAATGTCCACCTCATGCGCTTAGCGGTGGCAGTGTTATATGACAATCGCTCCGATGTCTACGAATCTTTTACCGAAGAGCAGGTGGAAAACCTGATTGAACGACTCCAAGATTTCGATCTGGTGGTGGGATTTAATATCAAGCGCTTTGATTACCGGGTGCTGGGAGCCTACACCGCTCTGGATTTTCGCACGCTACCCACCTTTGACATTCTGGAAGACATTCACCACCGTTTGGGGTTTCGCCTCAGCCTGGGTCACTTGGCCGAACAGACTCTGGGAAAAACCAAGATTGCCGATGGGATCCAGGCGGTGCGCTGGTTTCGGGAGGGAAATCTTGATGCGGTAACAGACTACTGTAAAGAAGATGTGGCCATTACCAAAGAGCTCTTCGAGTTTGGTCTCAGCCAGGGTTATCTGCTTTATCGCACCAGGGCAGGGCAGGCAGTCCGGTTACCGGTGGATTGGAATATGGATCGGATTCTGCACAAAATCAGCCAAAGTTGACACGGTGAAGAGGACCTGAAGGAAATTATCTTGGACACGCAGGAGCCCACTGCCATGCTGGGCATCCAAAGATGTCGAACCAGAATCCGTTGCGGATCATCCACTGGCCGTGAGTACTCCATTCAGGTTGACCAGTTGGGTTTTGCCGATTGAACATCTTGAAGGTGTATTCGTAGTCGGTCAGTCCGTCGTTGTGGAAACCCTCGTTGGTCCGTAAGGTAAAAAAAAGGGCTTGATTGAACATATCTGGCTTTTGCACGTTTACCGCTTTTATTCTGTAGCCACGATGGCTATCAGGCTTGAATTCCATAGCTAGTTCTGGAAGCAGGTATCTGTCTGCTGGGGCGGGCCGACTGTTTGGATCCCAGCCGATGACGACGGTTACTCCCGCATTGTTGGTTTTCTGGCCGGGCCTGAGAGGATAAAAAGTTTGATTGTCCAGATAGTACAACTTCTGAGCATTAAGGAAGTTCACTACCGAAGCCTGGCATTCAACTTTGCTTTCATGCCGGTAATATGCAGTAAAGGTTGGAATTGCCACTGCCACAAGAACACCCACCACTCCTAAGGTCACCACAAGTTCCAATAGGGTTAAACCACTACTTCTTCGAAACCACTGGTGCTGCACTGACATTGCTTGCTATTTTCCCTTCCTGTTAGGGGAAACCCTAACGTTGCAAACCCACACCGGCAAAAAACGCTAGGCTCGCGCCATAGCACCCCATCTGCGGCCGTGCTCGCCTCGGCCAGGATCTCACGTACGGTGAAGTACGCTTCGTCCTGACCGAGCCTGTGCGCAGCCACATCTGGCGCACTCTAGCGCGTTTTTCCTCGGAGTAGGTCTGCAACGTTAGGGTTAACCCTAACGTTGCAAACCCACACCGGTGAAGAATCCTGGCGGTTGGTGAGCATCTTTGGGGATCGGAAAATAATAAAGGGTAGCATCAAAGGGATGAACTTGGTCATTCGAGATCCCGCTACTATATATGGTAGCTGCCGAGGATCCTATCTGGTCCCTAGTGCTTGGTGTCTAGTGGCCTAGTGCGCGTAGCTCTCTTTAGTCCGGATGATTCACGAATTCGTGTCGCGAGACCGTGAAGATGACCTTGCCACCGGGCAACCGCAGGGTGTTGGTTCCGAGGTGTACCTGAACGGTACGTCGCAGGGGCCGACACCCGAGGACGCCCGGAAGGGCGCTCATATCCGCGGTCGCAGCAGGTACTTCGTGAAACGTCCGGGCTAGGAT
>JAUVTM010000282.1 GCA_030601545.1 Syntrophobacterales bacterium | reverse complement strand
ATCCTATCCACCTGGGGAATGTATGCAGGTGGGCCTGGAATAGTGTTGTTTAGCAAGAATGGCCAGTTCCGTGCTGTATTTAGTCTAACATCACCGGAGGAAGGCCCGGTTTTGACCTTTGCCGACAACAAAGGTAACCATCGCGCCACCGTCGGATTAGGAGCAGAAAGGCAACCATATCTGACCCTGCGGGATCAAACCGGCAAAGAACGGATTTCCCTGTCCCTAGACGATGACGGCGATCCTTATCTGGCGCTCTATGATCAAGCCGAGAATGAACGTGCGATCCTTGGAACTATGGACTTTACCAAACTAAAGAGAACTGGCACCATCGAAAAAAGGTCGGTCTCTTCCCTGGTCTTGCTCGGCAAGGACGGGCAGATCACCTGGAAAACCCCATAAAAAAGGGGAATCACTCCTGTTAGGGTGAACTCGCTGAGACGGAAAGATTCACGACTTCGCCGCCTCTCAACACCTTCATATCCATGATACCCCCGCGGTTCTGTCCCACGGTTTTCTCCCCTATCCGACATGTTTCCCTAAAATCGTTGGAAATAGGTATACCTTTCACTTCGAGTACTATATCACCACCTAGGAGAATTCGCTGTCCAGCAATCTGCACAGGTATCATGCCCGGTTTTAGGCCCAGCTTTTCGCCGGGTGAGTCGTTTGCCACACGTTGAATCAAAAGCCCTGCTTCCTGAGGTACGTTTAGCGCCCTGGCTAAGGGACCGGAGACCAGATATGCCTCCAGACCAGTCCACACTGAATCTCGATTGAGAAGCAGCTCTTTGGCTGTATTCATGCTGATGGCAAAACCCAAGCCTTCGGATCCGCCGGACTGGGACAGTATATAGCTTACGATGCCGACAACTTTGCCGTCACTGTTGAACATGGGGCCGCCGGAATTGCCCTTATTAATGGCAGCGTCGGTTTGCAGAAATTCAATCGGCACCAGAGACTTACAGACAGTTTCAGGCCTTCGTCTGCCACTCATATAGCCAACTGTTAATGTATGACCAATGCCATAGGGAGCCCCAATTACGAAAATCTCATCTCCAATATGAACATCATCCGAATCGCCCAACTCAGCCGCAACCAGTTTTTCAGGCAGATGATCGAGTTTCAGCAAGGCCACATCCGCTTGGACGGCGGCACCTATGATCTTGGCCTCGACCATGGTTCCATCCAAAAACCGAACGACTATTGAGTCCGCCACCTGAACCACATGAGCGGACGTCATGATCAAACCATCTTCTGAAATCACAATGCCGGAACCCAGGCCACCTTTGGTTACGGAGACCGTTTCCCCGGGTTTCAGACTGGAGTATCCATGTTCTTTAGTGAGGATCACTACCACGGCAGGATTGACCCTCTTGAATACCTTGCTTAGCGAACTCGCTCCAACAAAAGAACTGAAGCCGACCAAGCTTACGACAAGAAACGAAAAAAGAAGCTTACACCGCATGATGGTTCCTTGATCCTCTCTGATTGAATATCAGGTTCATAGCATGAAACAAATAATGTTATCACTCGAACAGAAACTTGACAAATAATTCTACAGTTTTTGCTGCTCAGGTAAGAAAATAGTCGGGGCCCGGAGCCGTTTATTACAGGGCAGAGGTTCGTGGTTTTTCCACAGCTTATCAGAAAGTGAGTCGTCAAGTGTGACAGTACGGTAAACGGGAGGTGGGTTATGTGTTCTCGAGAGTGGGGCCGGTTTTTGTTTTGTAGTGTTGCGCAACTATATCTTGCAAACGTCCGCGCTGCTCACTGGAATCTTTCGTGAAGCGCAAGCCCATTCCCCTGGGGGTGGTCTCCTGTTCGGAATCGTGAGGATGCGACCAGGCTACCTCGGCAGATATTTCAAGGGGACGATGATTCGGGGCCATAATGAACACCCGGAGTTTTTCTTTGGGTTTTAACGGTTCTTCGCAACTAATAAAAACCCCTTCGCTACTAATATCCCTGGTCTCTGCTAGAAGGACCCCTTTATCAGTGAGTATCACAACAGGCCATTTTGCTCTGATCCTTGTAGGTGTGCGGCGGTCTGCTACCATGGTTGCATCCATTTCCGTGAGCTACTTCGTTGTAATCGTGCCATGATCGGGTGCAACGTTTGTGCCAGGATCTCCTGATCATTTATGATTCAAGACCTGCCCTGTGGAATTCCGCTTCTGGCGGACCCCCAGTGGGGGATTCCACAGGGTAAAATTGCAGATTGAGGCTGCATGTGTTCCTTACCGCGAGGTTCTGAGCTCTCAAATCTTCAATCTGAAATCTGCAATCTACAATCTTTCGGTTGGTCTTGAGTTTAGAGTTTTTCTGCAGTATCGTCTCAGAGATGGGCGGTCCACGTTGACTGGAATTCAAGGAGGAGCGCATCCGTGGAAACCGTAGCTTTTTTCGGATTGGGTCAGATGGGCCAGGGTATGGCCTTGCGTTTGCTCGAGAGTGGATATCCTGTAGGTGTCTACAACCGCACTCGTGAAAAAGCGGCGCTGGCGGTGGAAATGAGCCTGTCTGTTACTTTACTGAGCGGATTGTTTATCCCATGATACCTCTTCGAGATACGATCCAATCGAAAAGCTACCCTGTCATCAATACCGCGCTCATTGCCGCCAACGGGCTAGTGTATTTGATGCAGTTGGCCCAGGGCGACAGGCTGCACCAATTTGTTGTCACCTACGGCCTGGTTCCTGCCCGCTACTCGGTACCGGCAATTGCTACCCAATTC
>JAUVTM010000259.1 GCA_030601545.1 Syntrophobacterales bacterium | reverse complement strand
AATCCCATCCACCTGGGATCGGAAAGGGTTGTCTGCGTGGTCTTGAGAAGATCGTAGAGGCCGATGATTACCACAAGGGATGTGTCTTTGAAAGCAGAGATGAGAATGCCCACAGTGGGCGGAATCACAATTTTCAGTGCCTGCGGCAGAATAATCAACCGCATCTTCTGGTAATAGTTCAGCCCCATTGACTCCGCAGCCTCATACTGCCCGCGACCTATGGCCTGCAAACCACCTCTGACGACTTCTGCTATGTAGGCTGCAGTGAATAGAATAATGGCCACCTGAGCTCGGAGTATATTGTTGATAGTGATCCCTTCCGGCAGAAACAAGGGAAACATAACCGAGGACATGAAAAGCAGGCTGATCAGCGGTACTCCGCGTATTGTTTCGATATAGACTATACAGAGGGACTTGATAGCAGGCATCCTGGACTGGCGTCCAAGAGCCAAAGCAACTCCCAAAGGATATGCGGCCGTCAGCCCGAAAACAGAAAGAAGAAGCGTCAGGGTCAAGCCGCTCCACTTGGAGCTGTCCACTGAAGATAGACCGAACAAGCCCCCTTTCAGGAGTAATCCCATGCTAAGAAGCCCCACCAGCCAAACGTAGCCCAATGATTTCTTCCAAAAGCGCCTGTTACTGCTCAATAAAAGCAAGGTGAACAGAATAATCATGGCGCCCAAGGGTCGCCATTGCGACTCATATGGGAAGAAACCGAATATGATAAAACGAAAGTTTTTGGTTACGATGGACCAGCAGGCGCCGCCGGCCGCCCTACATGCTGCGCCGGTGGTATTCCAGGAGCTGTCAATGAACGCCCAGCGAACTAAAGCCGGCACTATTTTCCACAAAATATAGATGGTCACAACGGTCAAAAATGAGTTGGAAACCGAGCTAAACAGATTAGCCCGCACCCATCCTAGGACCCCTACTCGGGTAACAGGTGGTTTCAACTGTTCTGATTGTACGCTTTGGCTGGAATCAACCATAGGACCTTCTATCTCTCTACCAGCGCTGTCCTCTTGTTGTACCAGTTCATAAAAGCTGAAGTACTCAGGCTAAAGAAAAGATACACCACCATGATCATACCCACCCCTTCAATGGCCTGTCCGGTTTGATTGATTGTGGTGTTGGCCACAGAGACGAAATCCGGAAAACCGATGGCAACAGCCAGGGTACTGTTCTTGGTGAGATTCATCATCTGACTGGTCAGTGGCGGAATGATTACCCTGAGGGCCTGTGGTAAGATCACAAGTCGCAATACTTGGCCTGGTTTCAACCCCATCGACATGGCGGCTTCCACTTGACCACGACTTATCGCCTGGATACCGGCACGGACTGTTTCAGCCACGAAGGCAGCAGTATACAAGACCAGCCCCAACAGAAGGGCTATGAACTCGGGGCTGAGGGTGAGGCCTCCTTGAAAATTGAAGCCTTTGAGCACGGGGACATCCATCTTCAGGGGCGCACCACCGAGCAACCAGGCCGCGACAGGCAAGCTTGCGAGAATGGCTATGGAGACGAGAATGACAGGAAAAGGCTTGCCTGTTTTTTCCTGTCGTCTTTTCGCCCAGCGACGGAGTACCCAGACTGCCACACAGCCAGCCAGAAAGGCCAGAGCCATGTAACCGTGCGCAGGATGCGCTTCGGGAACAGCAAAAATCAGGCCGCGATTGGTCAAAAACACGCCGGTGAAAGGGTTCAGGGCCTGGCGTGGGGATGGAAGGATTTCATAAGAGATAGTGTACCAGAAGAACAACTGCAAGAGCACCGGTATGTCCTGCATGACTTCAATATAGATGCCTGCCAATTTCGCTACTAGCCAGTTGCTAGACAAACGGGCTATGCCAATTATAGCGCCGAGGATAACTGTGAGAATAATGCCGATAAAGGCAACTTTCAGGGTGTTGAGGACGCCCACCAGCAGAGCGCGGGCGTACGTGTCCGCCGCTGAATAGGGGATCGGGGATTCACCAATTTCGAAAGAGGCTTCCTTGGCAAAAAAACCGAAGCCCGTGGCGATGGATTGTCGTTCCAGGTTTGCCTGGGTATTGGTGAAAAGATAATAGCCCAGCATTCCCACAATGGACAGCACAACCACCTGGTAGATGATTGCCCGCTTGCTGGGATCGTGCCAGAATGGAATCTTGGCTGGCGTTATAATTTCCGTGGAATCCGTAACTTCTTGTGCCACAGTCAGGCTCTGGCTCGAATGCTTCCTAAGTCGATAAGATAGGTGCCCCCCAAAGAGGGCACCTTACATGCGGCTTACCTAAAAGGTGCAGCGAACATTAGGCCACCATTATACCACTGGGCATTCACACCGCGCTTGAGTCCGAGTGCGGTGTTGATCCCCACATTAGCCTCAAAGATTTCGCTGTAGTTCCCCACCTGTTTGACGATGTTGTAAGCCCACTTATCATCGAGACCCAGGTTTTTGCCCATCCCGGGGATTACTCCCAGAAAACGCTGGACCCTTGGGTTGTCGTGCTTGAGCTTTAAATGCACGTTTTTCGAGTTGATCCCCAGTTCCTCAGCTTGAAGGAGAGCCATAACCGTCCAGTTGACAATATCATACCACTGATCATCGCCGTGACGGACCACCGGGCAGAGAGGCTCCTTGGAAATAACCACAGGCAGAAGCATATATTCGTCGGGGTTGGGGGCAACGGCTCTGTGGGCGGCCAACTGAGAAAGATCCGAGGTCAAGAGGTCACAACGACCGGCAAAAAAGGCCTTGGCAAGCTCGGCAGTACTTTCTATTACTACTGGTTTCCACTTCATGTTGTTTGCTCTGAAAAAGTCCGCCACATTGAGCTCAGTGGTGGTGCCAGGCAGAACACACACTGTGGCGCCATCCAGTTCCTTGGCGCTCTTGATGCCCAGTTTTTTTGACATCAGGAATCCTTGCCCATCGTAAAAGTTCACGTGAGCGAAATTCAGACCGTTGGCGGTGTCGCGCGTCAAGGTCTGGGTTGTATTACGCGTCAGTACGTCAATTTCTTTCGCTTGCAGAGCGGGTAGACGCTGCACCGCTGTCAGCGGAACATACTTTATCTTATCGGCATCGCCGAATACCGCCGCGGCAATGGCACG
>JAUVTM010000228.1 GCA_030601545.1 Syntrophobacterales bacterium | reverse complement strand
CTAGGAGTGCGCCCCGGTCATACTCCATCAGAGATATGGGGGTAATGACGGCTCCAGCAACTGCACCTATGGCCGCGCTCAGGGCAAAAGAGATCAAGATCATGATGTTAACTTTAATGCCTACCAAGCGGGCTGCCTCCGGATTGTCGGCACACGCCAACATGGCCTTACCATACCGTGTCTTCTTGTAAAAGATGGTCATCAGCACTACCATCACTGCTGTCATAAACAGGACCCAGAGAGTCTGGGTTTGAATGGCAGCTCCGTAGAAGAACAATGGTTTGCTGCCGCTGAAGGGCGGAAAAATATAGGGATCCTTGCCCCAGACGAACATGGCAATCCCTTTAAAGAGGATGGAAACAGCAATGGTGACGATGATCATTGTCAATACGGAGGCATTCTTAAGTGGGTTAATGGTAAAGCGCTCCATCAGCGCCCCCACGCCAGTGACCACCGCAACTGTTAAAACAAAAGCCAATGGGAGCGGTAGTTTCGCGGTAGCCGTGAAAAAGGCCATGATGAGCCCGCCCAACATGACAAATTCACCCTGGGCGAAGTTGATTATATCTGTAACGTTATAGATGATATTAAAACCCACGGCCACCATGGCGTAAATGCTTCCCACGGTGACCCCTGTGAAAAGGTACTGAATGAGCTGCCCTGTAAGAGTAATCTTTGTCATGACCAAAAAAATCTCACACCATTATGGAGATCGAAGCGAGTGTCAACAGAAAGCCTCCCCGGGTAGTACCACCGGAGAGGCTTTCATTGCTATAACAACAGTGACAGAATCTACGGAGCTAAGGCCCAATCGCCGTCCTTCACCACCACCATTTCAAATGCCTCTTTGGTGAGTCCATTATGATCGGTGGGGGAGAAATTGAAAACACCATGTTGACCGATATAGTTCGTACGGGTTTCGATATAGTCCCTTATTTTGGCTGAATCCGGTCCTACAGCTTTCAATGCATCGATCACCAGGTTAAGGGCATCCCAGCCATGGCCACCAAACGAAGACAGGGGCTCATTGTACTTCTCCTGGTAGGCCTTATTGTATATCTCAATGACCTTTTTCTGGGGATGGTCAGCCGGGATCAAGTCTGGGATATTAACACGTCCCAGAGGACAGAAAACACCTTCAGCGGCACCAGCTGCCAATTTAATGTTCTTGCGACTACCAAAGCCATGGCTCTGATAGAATGGGATACTCGTCATCCCTAGATCATGCCAGTTCTTCACGGCCAGAACCTGGGTTGGTCCCACGGACCAGTTGACAATGGCCTGAGCGTCTGTGCCGCGAATACGGGTGAGTTGGGCGGTGATGTCGGTGTCTTTGGGGCCATAGCGCTCGTCGGCCACTATTTCGATACCCACCTGAGGAGCCAATCGCAGCAACTCTTCCCGCCCGCTAGCACCGAATCCGGTGGAAACGCTCATGATGGCAATCTTCTTAATCCCATTTTTCAATAGATGGTCATAAATCTTTTCAACCGCATGGGTATCTGACTGCGGTACCTTGAAGACCCATTTACGATTCACCACCGGGGTTACAATCTTGTTGCTGGCGGCACAGGAGACCAGAGGCACCTTGGCGTCGTTTACAATCTTGACCACCGCCAAGGTGTTCCCGCTGAGGCTAGGGCCGATGATTACTGGCACCTTGTCTTTTTTAATGAGCCGTTTTACTGCGAGAACGGCTTTGGTCTCGTCGCTCTCGTCATCATAGATCACGAGCTCAAGAGGATGTCCGTTGATCCCACCGACTTTGTTTATTGCCTCGGCGATCATCACGGCTGTCTTTTTTTCAGGCTCACCCAGGAATGAAGTCCGACCGGTGACTGAGAAAACAGCACCCACCTTGTACGGCTCTTTTTCCTTAGTGCACGAAAATACCAAAGCAAGTGAGACTATCAATGTCAGCGCTATCCATATCACTCTTCCCTTAATCTTCATAAACGTTCCCTCCTTTTAGATCAAATTATATCCTTGTCTCTCACCCCAAAACTCTAATTGAGGTGTCACCTCCTTTCTCCCTTTTGTTGATTTTTGTCAATACCAAATATTCGGTTCTTGGCTCAGATTTATCTGAGCTCCAGAAAAAACACCCCTCGCTACAACATCCCAACAAAAAAAGCCGCTTCTTCGTTGCGGCCTTTTTAGTAAAGAAAAAACCGCAGGCAGTTGAGTCTGCCCACGGCCTTGATTCTATTGGCTGAACAGGGCTAGTGGACAGACCCCTCCCCACTATAATAGTAATAATAGTAGTAGCTCCGGGAGGCTGTCTGTTTGGAAAAGAAGGCCATGAAGTACTCTCGACTCCTTGCCCTTGGGATAAATGATCCTATACCATAGATAATAGCCGTCATTGTGTCAAGAATAAAAGGTGTGTATGCTAGCGAAAACTGGTCGATTTCTGGTTAGACATACTACGAAGAGCATTAAGTAGTTTGCATTATAATTATGTACAGGTCATGAAATCTTTTCTTTGGTTCCGAGGCTCCGGCCTGGTCACTTCTAGCGCAGCTGCGTTGCGGGGGAAGGCACCCCCTCCCTGTTCCCGCCTCCGCTGCGCTTCTGCGGGCCAGGGGCTCCCCCGCCCACAGCTTCGGAAGTGAACACAGGCCTCCCGCCAGTCACCTTAGAAAAGACATCATGACCCTCCATCGACATGACTACCATTGTTTTTTGCAAACTATTTAGTGCTCTCCATAGTAATACCAAGGCTGACTGTGAAAAAGCACCAACTCAAAGAATTGGGAAAAATCATTGAGTATATTCTCCTTTATCGACCCGACGAATTCGGTCTTTTTTTGGACGACGATGACTCGCTCCCCATCAAAGAACTCATGTGGGCCCTTCATGAGGAAACTGGATGGAAGCATATCCGTCTTGGCCATCTAAAGGAATTAGCTTATTCCGGTCTTGAGCTTGCCTTTACCCTCGAAGAAAAACACATACGGCCCAAACGTGAGATCATCCAGACAACTTCAGATACCCTCCCACCACGACTGCTCTTCTTTGCGGCAAGACGCAAAGCTTACCCTGCGATCCTGAAACACGGACTCCGGCCCGGAAGTCGTCCTTACGTGCCATTGGCAACCACAGAAGAAATGGCTTTGCGTATAGGTAAGCGGCGTGACCCCAAACCAATTCTTTTGACGGTGCGTGCGGCTCAGGCCCACGGTAGTAGCCACCCGTTCTTCACATGCGGTGATTTGCTCTATCTGGCGAAGACTCTGCCTGCCCGCTTCCTCAGTGGGCCACCTCTGGGGGAGCCTCCACCGTCCCGCAAAATCCCCAAGAAAAAACCTCCCAAACCGCTGAAACTTGAGATTCCCAAGATGAGTGGCTCTTTTCTGCTGGATATCGAAAAGGACCCGGATCCCATGAGAAGGCAGCGGAGGAAACGGGAGAAAGAGCGAAAACGCCAGAGAAGCAAGGAAAGAGGTGATAAGAAGCGACGCCGGCCCTAGTGACAGACTAGGAACTATGCACTAGACACTAGGCAGAGGACAGCCCTTCGACAAGCTCAGGGCCTGGCGGCAGAGATCAGAGGACAGACGACAGAGGACAGAAGAAAGGGATTCTCCTGTGGGAGCGGCTTTC
>JAUVTM010000324.1 GCA_030601545.1 Syntrophobacterales bacterium | reverse complement strand
AAAACCGTTCACTGGAGCAAGTCCAGGAAGAGCGGACGAATCTTCTCTATTCCTTGTTCGAAAAAACCGCTCCTGACCTATTTATTGTTGAGTTGTATCCATTTGGGCGAAAGCGTTTCCATTTTGAGCTACTCCCGATTTTAGAGGCAATTCGCCGAGGTGATTTCGGCTCAACCAGAATAGTCTGTAGCCTCCGCGACATTCTGGTGGAAAAGAAGGATCAAGAGTTTTATGAGCGCAGAGTGCTGGATATACTTAACAAATATTTCGGGGCCCTGTTGGTGCACGCCGATGCGAGTCTGATTTCTCTGGATGAGACCTTTGCGAGCACGGCTGATATCAAAATACCGGTGGTGTACACAGGCTTTGTAACGGCTCGGCCAAGTGAAAAAGATGGTGAAAACATAAGGAAGCGGTTAGAACTCAAAGAGAACGAGGCACTGATTGTGGCGAGCGCCGGAGGAGGAAGAGTAGGGGGGGATCTTCTTGGGGCAGTGTTGGATGCACAGGCTCGGCTGGCTGAGAGCAGACAATTACGGTTGTGCGTTTTTACCGGACCGTTCATGGCTGAGGAAGATTTTTCCGCTCTTGCGAATAAGGCAGCCTCAGTGCCGGGAGTACAGTTGGCCAGATTTACCACTGAATTTCTCTCCTTTCTGGCAGCCGCTGATCTTTCCATCAGTATGGCGGGTTACAACACCTGCATGAACATATTGGCGGCCAGAGTTCCCTCACTGGTGTGGCCATTCGGTCAAAATCGTGAGCAGCGACTCCGGGTGCAGAAACTTGCACCCCTCGGCGGTATAACACTATTGAACCAAGAGGACCTGGAACCGTCGCGACTGGCGGTCCTGATAGGGAAAGCCCTGAAGGCGGGAAGAGATTCCGTAGCGCCTCCTGTCAATTTGGCTGGGGCCGAAGAGACAGCTCGGTGGCTGGAGCATTGGTGTGGTCAGGAGGAAGGTAGAGTGTCATGACCTCAGGGAAAAACCCTGCCCCACTGTGGCTGCACATACCGGCCGACATCCACCGCCGGTTACACTGTTGTCTGGATCAAGTTGTGACTGAGCTGTCACACGGGGATGGTAGTATCGTTTTCTTTAGGGCGGACGATGTGGCTGTGCCGGGACGAAAATTGGCCAGGTTGGTCGATGTCTTCGGTAAACACCAGGTGCCCCTAACCCTGGCCGTGGTGCCGGCTTGGCTTACGGCAACCCGATGGCAGTGGATTCTCGAGCATTGCAGTAGGGACCGCTCCTTATGGTGCTGGATGCAGCATGGCTGGCGGCATTTCAACCACGAGCCGCAGGGGATGAAGTTGGAGTTTGGCCCAAGCAGATCGTTTTCTCGGAAGCGGAAGGATTTGCAGACTGGCTTCCAGCGACTAAACAGACTCATGGGTGATTCATTCACCCCGGCCTTTACTCCGCCCTGGAACCGCTGTGATTCCGAAACCCTCAGCGTTCTTCCGGAACTAGGTTACCAGGCGCTTTCCCGAAACTTAGGTGCCCAGCCACCAGCCCCTGCTGCAGTCGCCGAGTACCCGGTGAGTGTAGATCTTCATACCAGGAAAGAGAAAGATGGTGAAAGTGGGTGGCAGAACTTTTTTAAGGAACTCAGGGAGAGTCTCGGCAACGGCTTCTGTGGCATCATGCTTCACCATCAGCGCATGAATAACGCAGCTTTTGATTTTTTGGAATTACTCCTGTCTGAACTCAAACAACGCAATCTTGCTCGGCTTGTCCATCTGGGCACTCTGTTACGGGAAGGGTATTTGCAGGAAAAGGCGGAGTGGTAGAGCGGTGATTGGTGTTTCCCGCATACTGCTTTTGTGTTACTTTACCCTAACGTTGCATACCCACGCCGAGGAAAAACGCGTCAGAGTGAGTCCGCCTGAGGCGGAGCGCGCGCAGGCTGGGACAGGATGAACAGTACTTGACCGTACGTGAGAACCTGTCCGAGGCGAGCACGCTCGCAGATGGCGCACTATCATGCGAGCGCAGCGATTTTTACCGGTTTGGGTATGCAACGTTAGGGTTTACTAGTCTTTGGCAGAAGTTGCGCGTCCACAGACAAACTTAGCACCAAAAGGGTGATGGTGACCAAGTCTTCACATAGGGAAACGGAGATTTCCAAAC
>JAUVTM010000344.1 GCA_030601545.1 Syntrophobacterales bacterium | reverse complement strand
TTTTACGGAAGAAATTCCACATATCTCCCTGTTTTCGGTGCTATGCGGAAAAGATTCTGAATAGCACAATATTGACACCTCTACCGAGAAACTTCGCCATCACTATATCCCATCTTTCTGGTGACCGCCATTGACCATAGTTTCGAGGTAATGTATTAGTTCTTGTGTCAGAGAAAGGAAAGGGGTACCTCATAGGGGAATTTCGCCGAAACCCCAACAAGGAGGTACCCCAATGCCGCAAGCAACTGCGACGATTACCAATGTAGCGCAAGCCTTTGAAGTTATCAAGGAGATGAACCTTTACGGATTCGAATGGAGTTTGGACTATCGCTCTCACGGCAGAACGGCTTTGAAGATGATTCTTGAAGGCCAGATGAGAGGCTACATTGACGACTACCTTGAAGAGCTGGACATTCGTGCAGGGGTGGATCGGCGCAATGGCTCTTACAGCCGCCATTTGCTCACCGAGCTGGGAGACATTGAGCTTCAGGTGCCACGCACCCGTCACTACAGTGGGCTCAAAGTGGTTCGAGCCTATGCGCGACGAGCTCCACACATCGATAGGATGATTCTGGCCTGTTTTGTCTTGGGAGTTTCCACCCGCAAGGTGGCCGAAGCACTGTTGCCTGTCCTGGGTGAGCGGATAAGCGCTTCCACGGTCAGCCGAGTGGGCAAACAGCTCGATGAGGTGGTTGAGGCTTTTCATCGACGTCCTTTGGCCAATCGATATCGAGTGCTAGTTTTCGATGGCGTGGTCATGGCACGTAAGACCGGTGCGGGAGCCATTCGGCGTCCGGTGTTGGTGGCCTTGGGAATCCGGCCGGACGGCAAAAAAGAGATCATTGACTTCCGTCTAGCCCCAGGAGAAAGCACCATTGCCTGGGAAGCCTTTCTTAACGATCTGTACCGTCGTGGTCTCACCGGCAAGAATGTCAAGTTGATTGTGGTAGACGGGGGAGGCGGACTCCTGGCCGCTTTGCCCCTGGTCTATCCTCAAATACCCTTGCAGCGCTGTTGGGCGCATAAGATTAGAAACGTCCTTAACAAGGCCAAAAAAAGAGATCAGAAACCGATGAAACTTGACCTCCATCGGATCATGTACGCCACAAACAGAACTCAGGCACGAAAAGCCGCCCGCAGCTTCGCTGACAGGTGGCATGAAATCTATCCCAAGGCCGTAAAGTCCCTCAGAGACGACCTTGATGATTTACTTGCGTTCTTAAAATTTAAAAAACATAGCTGGAGAAAGGCTACCAGAACCACGAATGCCATTGAGAGAAGATTTCGGGAGGTACGAAGGAGGACACGTCCCATGGGTGTCTTCTCTGACAGAACCAGCGTGGATAGAATCTTGTTTGCAGTGTTCACCTATGAGAACAAACAGCAGGGAATCGCTACCCCTTTCCTGCTGACACAAAACTCTTGACGTTACCGGTCTCAATCAGATAGCATGTATGCGGGATGAAACCAATTAACCTAATTCTACTTATAGCTTTTATTG